>DQSP01000220.1 GCA_015663215.1 Sulfurimonas sp. | reverse complement strand
TTTTTGCTTCTTTTTAAACTTTTCAATTTTATCTGAAGATAAGAAAAGTGCGAAAAAGCTAATTATTCCAAGACCAAAAAGTGCCATCCAGAGTGTAAAATCCTCTCCATTTGTGGCAATAGAATCAAGAAAATCTAAAGAAATTATAGACTCTGCAAAAAGATTAACTTGCGAAATTATAAGAACATAAAGTAAAATTTTCTTCATTATGCAAAGCCTTTTTGTTAAAAGTAATTAGAGATAAATAGCATTATAAGTAATAAAACCTTTAATCTTCTTTGGGGCACTCAAGATTAATCGGTTTCATTGCTGGGAAGAGAAGAACATCACGAATGCTATGCTCATTTGTAAGTAACATTACAAGTCTATCTATACCTATACCTTGACCTGCTGTTGGAGCCATACCATAACTAAGCGCTTCAACAAAGTCACTATCCATCTCATGTGCTTCATCATCACCACAATCTTTTGCATCCATCTGACCTTCAAAACGCGAAAGTTGATCAATAGGATCGTTTAACTCAGAAAATGCATTGGCAATCTCCCGACCAGCGATAAAGAGCTCAAAACGCTCAGTAATAGCCGGGTTTTCATCACTACGACGAGCAAGTGGAGAAATCTCGACTGGATACTCTGTGATAAAAGTAGGGTCGATGAGCTTCTCTTCAACATAAAGGTCAAATAGTTCGCCTTGAAGTTGCCCTAAGTTTAAGTTAGGTTTTACAGTGATGTTTTGAGTCTTTAAGTATGCAATAATAGCTTCTTTAGTTTGAGTAGACTCGGGGGGAACACCACCAATAGTAGTAAGCGACTCAATAAGCGGAATCTCTTGGAAATTGTCAAAGTTTACTATCATATCTCCATAAGGGAGTTGTGTTGGAAGGTTTAAATGCTCAAAAAGATACTGAAAATACTCTTTTGTAATTTCTATTAAATCTTTATATGTTTTATAAGCCCAGTAAAACTCGATAGAAGTAAATTCAGGATTATGTGTTGCATCCATACCTTCATTTCTAAAACAACGGTTGATTTCAAAAACTGCTTCAAAGCCACCAACGATTAAACGCTTAAGGTATAACTCTGGAGCGATTCTTAAAAATCTATCTATGCCAAGTGCATTATGGTGTGTTACAAATGGTTTTGCGTTTGCCCCACCTGCGATTGGGTGCATCATTGGAGTTTCCACTTCTAAGAAACCTTTGTCCTCAAAGAAGTGACGAGTAAGAGAGATAACTTTAGATCGAGTTTGAAAAGTTTTACGTACTTCTGCATTCATAATAAGGTCAAGGTAGCGTTTACGGTAGCGAATCTCTTTATCTGTCACTCCATGAAACTTCTCAGGAAGTGGGCTAATAGCCTTTGTAAGTAAAGTAAAAGTATCTACATGAAGAGAAAGCTCACCCTTACCAGTTACAAAAGGAAAACCACCAACTTCAATGATATCTCCAACTTCGATATTTTTCTTAAACATAGTGTTATAAAAATCTTCTGGGAGATTGTCACGAGTTACATAAACTTGTAACATACCAGACTCATCTTCTATCTTAACAAATGAAGCTTTTCCCATAACACGTAAAAGTTTAATACGACCACTTACTATGTAGTGGCGTTTCTCATCGCGTTTATCTTCCATATCAGCTATATCTGAGTTAACATTTAAGTACTTCTCTATAGTAGTGTTTCGTTTAGACTCATTTGAGTATGGATTAAATCCCGCTTCTTTTAGTAGTTTTGCTTTTTCTATTCTTTGTTGTACAAATTTATTATCAAACATTGTTGATTTCCCTTTTTTTTATATCTTTTTTTCTTGGCACTCTGAACAAGTACCATATATTTGCATAGAGTGATCACTCATTTTAAAGTTAAGTTCGTTTGTTATGGAGTGTTGGCGTTTTTCAATCTCTTCATCAACAAACTCTGTAATTTTTCCACACTCTGTACGTATAAGGTGGTCATGATGCTCTTTTGCTCCGAGTTCATACTTTTTACCTTGTGCTCCAAAGGAGAGTGAGCTTACAACATGGGACTCTTCGAGTAATGCAAGTGTTCTGTAAACAGTTGCTATACCTGTTTTTAAGTCAGGCTGTTTTTCTTGTATGAGATGATGAAGAGCTTCTGGTGTAAGGTGCTCATCCGAATCATAAAGTGTTTCTAGTATAACTTCACGTTGAATAGTAAATTTTAAATTATTCTTTTTTAAAAGTGCTTTAAAGTCAATTAGTAACTGTTCATATTCAATTGTTTTATGGTTAAAGTTTGTGTTTACAGTATTCATATTACTTCTCTTTTGTCTGTTTTGAGATTTCATCTTTTAGTTGATCTTGAATCTTTTGTATCTCTTCTTTAGCACTTTGGCTGATAAGAGTATCCGTTTTATTTTTTATCACCTCTGCACCTTTCTCGATTGTCGCATTTATATCTTGGCTTAAACCAACAGGGTCTATTTTCATGATAAAAGCACCAGATGCAACCATAATAGGGAATAAAATACTTGTTTCCATCACAGAATCTAGTGTTGGTTTTACGGCTTTAATATTGTATGCGGCATGGGCTATAACTGCAGCGATAAGGAAAAACTTACTTGCACCAAAGACAAATCCTAAAATCCTATCAACGGGACCAAGACCACTAAGTGAACTAAGCTTTTTAAAGGCATAACCAATCAGAATCATTAGTAACCAAAAAATCGCTAGAGTAGTTAAAAATCCTAAAAAGCTTACAGCTGAAGGTGAGGAAAAGTTAAAGATTAGCTCGTTTAAGTACTCCCCTACAGAATCACCAAAACGCGAAGCAATAAAAAGACCACCTATTATCCCTATTAGACCAAAAAGTTCTTTAAAAAATCCGTTAATAATTCCTTTGAGTCCAAGTAGTAAAATAATAATTGCTGCTACAACATCAAAATAATTAATTTCCATTAGGAGCCATTTCTGAATTCATTTGATCTTTTCCATTTTGTTTTGATCTGTAAAGTGCTTTATCCGCTCTATTTATAATATCTTCAGGTGTATCCCCACTAGAGTACTGAGTTGCTCCAATACTCATGGTGATATTTAAAGTGTTTCCTTGATATATCAACTGGTTTGACCTGATTAGATTAAGAATTCTATTCGTTACTTCTAGACAGACTTCTGGAGTTATTCTGTTGAGGATGATTACAAATTCTTCTCCACCATATCTAAATACTTTATCCCCATCTCTAAGAGTACTTCTTAAAATTTTTGAAATAAATATAAGTACTTTATCGCCAGCGATATGTCCAAATGTGTCATTTATCACTTTGAAGTCATCTATATCTAACATTAATAGATGCAATTCGTATGGAATAGTCTTTTTCTCGCATAATCGCTCAAGGTATGTTGTTAAAGCCCTACGATTAAAAACTTTTGTTAGGGAGTCGAGATTAGAGTTCCTTTCTAGTGTATTTACCTGTGTAGTTAAGTCAGCGATGACAGAATTTGCTTTTTCAATTTCTGAGAACATCTGCTTTTGAAGATCTGTAAATTTTTGAGTGAGCGATGGAAGGTCAATCTGTGAATCAATAGCAGAAGTAAGTGTTTCTTCATGTATCTGTGCTAATTCTTCAAAAGCACTATTACTAGTTGCATAGGATACTAAAGACTCTTTAGCAATCTCTCTGTACTCGTTTGTAAACATCATTTTACTTCTTTCTAAGTCATTAAGAGAATCTTCTTTAAGAGAAGCAATCGCATTTGTAGCATCTTGAAGATAAGTTACAACTTGTTCTTTTGATGGGTGCTCATGAGCATCAATATTTTCTATCAATTCTTTGTGCATTTGGTGAATGAGAGACTTGAGGTCTTCTTTTTTCATATATATCCCTAGTGTAAAATATGATGATATTATATCTTTAATAAGCATAAATAAAACTTTTGTGAAATATTTAAGCATAAAATACTCGTGAATAATGGTAGATTTAGGGTTTTTTAGCTAAAATCAAAAAAATTATTATTTAAGGTTATTATTATGAGTATATGGACTCCTTCTAGCTGGAGAGAAAAACCAATTTTACAGCAACCAACTTACCCAGATCAAGATGCATTAAAAAAAGTCTTGGGTGAATTAAAAAACTATCCACCACTTGTTTTTGCGGGAGAAGCTCGCACACTTAAAGAACAACTCGGTAATGTAGCAAATGGTAAAGCATTTTTACTTCAAGGTGGAGATTGTGCGGAGAGTTTTTCTGAGTTCCATGCTGATAATATCCGTGATACTTTTAAAGCGATGATGCAAATGGCAGTTGTTATGACTTACTCTGGTGGTTTACCTGTTGTTAAAGTTGGTCGTATGGCTGGACAGTTTGCAAAGCCGCGTTCAAGTGATACTGAAACTTTTGATGGTGTTGCACTTACTTCATACCGTGGAGATATTATCAACGGTACTGAGTTTACAGCTGAGGCACGTATTCCAGACCCAGAACGTATGGTAAAAGCTTACAACCAAGCTTCAGCTACACAAAACTTACTCCGTGCATTTGCATCGGGTGGTTTAGCTGACTTACACCAAGTACACCAATGGACACTCGACTTTGCACATCAAGGTGCAGTAAGTAAAAAGTATGAAAAAATGGCAGAAGAGATTGAAAACTCACTGCGTTTTATGGAAGCTTGTGGTGTAACTTCAAAAACTTACAGAACACTTCGAGAGACTGACTTTTATACTTCTCATGAAGCACTTTTACTGCCGTATGAAGAAGCATTTACTCGTAAAGATTCTATCACTGGTGACTGGTATGATACATCAGCACATATGTTATGGATAGGTGATAGAACTCGTCAACTTGACGGTGCGCATGTTGAGTTTTTAAAGGGTGTTAAAAACCCTATCGGTGTAAAAGCTGGACCAACTATGGATCCACAAGATTTAGTAAAACTATGTAATGAGCTTAACCCAGAAAATGAAGCAGGTCGCTTAAATGTAATCGTTCGTATGGGTGCTGGAAAAGTTGGTGGCAATAGAGATGGTGGTGGTATGCCAGCACTTATCAAAGCTGTAGAGAAAGAGGGTATTAAAGTTGTATGGTCATGTGACCCAATGCACGGAAATACTATCAAGTCTTCAAACAACTACAAAACTCGTCCAGTAGATTCTATACTTACTGAGATGAAAGAATTTTTCCAAATCCATAAAGCTGAGGGAACTCATGCTGGTGGTGTTCACTTAGAGATGACAGGTAAAAATGTAACTGAGTGTATTGGTGGTAGTTTTACTGTAACTGAAGAAGATTTATCTTCTCGTTATCATACACATTGTGATCCACGTCTAAACGCAGACCAGTCACTAGAACTTGC
>DQSP01000221.1 GCA_015663215.1 Sulfurimonas sp. | reverse complement strand
GTCTTCTGTAAAAGTATCACCTTTTTTGATTTGACAAGAGGCAACTATAGATTTACGTGCTACAGCAATATTTGATTTCTCACTTTCGCTAGGTTTTTTAATAGAACTACCTAATGCCACTTCAATGTTTCTAATGCCCTGTACCATGGCAGTCAATTCAGATGGCTCAAGGCTTGCTTTGTGGTCTGGACCATCCATAGTTTTATCTAAGGTAAAATGTTTTTCTATGACAGTGGCACCCATAGCGACAGCAGCGATGTCAACTTCTATGCCTAAGGTATGGTCACTGTATCCAAAAGGTATATCAAAAGTATTACCTATAGTAACCATGGCTCTTAGATTTACATCATGCATAGGAGTAGGATACATAGTGTTTGCATGAAGTATAGTGATCTTATCTCTATCTGTTCCTGCCTTCACTAGTACATCTAAAGCATCTTCTATCTCACCTATATCTGCCATACCTGTAGATAATATAACTTCTTTATTTAAGCTACCTACATGTCTTAAGTAAGGTAAGTTAGTTATCTCTCCACTAGGGACTTTAAAAATATTCAGACCTAAACTACTTAACATATTGATGCTGTCATGGTCAAATGGTGTTGAAAGAAAGAGGATATTTCTTTCCTTACAATACGCCATCAGTTCTTTATGTGTATCGACATCTAACTCCAATTTTTTAAGCATACTGAATTGTGATTCTTCTCCATCTGTGGTCTCTTTTTGGTAGTCAGCTTTTTGAGCATTTTTACTTACAAGGTTTTCTGCTTTAAATGTTTGAAACTTTACAGCATCTACACCAGCATTACTCGCAACATCTATAAGTTTTTTGGCTAGTTCGATGCTACCGTTATGGTTTACACCTGCCTCTGCGATAATAAATACACTCATTTAACAACACTCCCCGCTTTTATAAAACTATTTTCTTTGATTATTATACCCTCTTTAGTTGTAGAACTGCTCCCTACAAAAGTACCTTCACCGATGCTTACTTCACCATTTACAATGGCACCAGTGGAAATATGACAATGTTTGTGTATCACAACATCATGCTCTATAATAGCTTTTGTGTTGATGATGCAGTTTTCTTCTACGCAAGCAGAAGCATTGATAACAGCATCATGCATGATGACAGTACCTTCTCCCACAGATGCATAAGTTGAAACATAAGCACGAGGAGATATGATGGAAGGCAAGGTAAATCCTGCTTCTTTTGCAAGGTTAAAGAGTTTTATTCTAAGTTTGGGAGAAGAAACTTGCCCCACAGCAATAAGAGCATATTTGTATTTTTTTGCTAAAGATGTTAGGTCTGCATCATTACCTATGATCTTATATTTCAGTGTTTCTTTCCCCAGTAGTTTAGGCTGATCAATAATCCCCACAATGTGGAATGCACCTTCTTGTTCGATGACATCAATGACTGACTTACAGTGACCACCACCGCCAATGAGTAGTATCTCTTTCATTTATATTCTCACACTACTAGGTATATTGACCACTCTGTCTTCTAGCCATTCTGAGTTAGTTAAATCTGAACATTGAGCATCTTTAAACATCTCTAGCTTATTCATAAGTGTCCAGATAGGTCTTGTCATTACCCCTTTTGCATTTGTAAACTCTAGAAATGCTTCTCTTTGGGCTCTATCTTTCAATATAACTGCGTGAAGCCAGTGGTTTGACTGGCTATCTGATGGTTCTAATACAAAATTAAATGCCTGTGTTTCAAAAAATGCCTTATATTTTTTAGAAAGTTCTTTTTTGTTTTCTAAATACATCTCTAGGTTTTCAAGCTGTGCTACAAGTAGCGCTGCATTTAGGTTTGGCATACGATAATTGTATCCTATCATGTCATGAGAGTATTCCCATTTATGTGGTACTTTAGCTGTAGTAGTTATGTGCTTAGCTTTCTTTGCTAAGTCTTCATCATCAGTAATGATACACCCACCACCACCAGAAGTGATAATCTTATTTCCATTAAAACTTATGGCAGCTACTTTCCCGAAGGTGCCAGTATGTTTATTTTTGTAGTAAGAGCCTAAGCTTTCTGCGGCATCTTCAACTAGGGCTATGTTATACATTTCGCAAATATCTGCGATTTCATCTATCTTGCAGGCATGTCCAAAAGTATGCATGGGCACACAAGCACGTATAACTTTACC
The DNA here is from genome assembly GCA_015663215.1 of Sulfurimonas sp. Classification (GTDB taxonomy): domain Bacteria; phylum Campylobacterota; class Campylobacteria; order Campylobacterales; family Sulfurimonadaceae; genus Sulfurimonas. Next base: position 929 of record DQSP01000221.1, on the reverse strand, counting down.
TGTAGTGTTGTTGATACATAGTCCTTCTCTTTGTGTGGTATTGTCTTTTAGAAAGAGTTCTAATGCTTTAGGAGAAAGCCCCATGGTATCTCTATCTACATCAACAAAGATAGGCTTAGCATTGCAATACTCTATCGCATTACAAGTGGCTATAAATGTCAAAGGCTGGGTAATGACTTCATCTCCATCTAGTATACCTGAAAGCAGTAGTGAAATATGTAGAGCTGAAGTACCATTGGAAGTTGCTATGGCGTATTTGGCACCAGTGTATTTTGCAATTATTTTTTCAAGCTCATCTACAAACTTACCTACAGAAGAAACAAAGGTCGAGTCTATACATTCGTTAAGGTATTTTTTTTCATTACCTATAAAACGTGGCTCATGTAGAGGTATGAACTCCTTAGTATTAAAAGCACTTCGGATAAAATCAACAGTTTCTTGAAACATTACATTTTCCCATCGAGGTATTTACCCGTTTCTTTGTGCCCAAAGTCTGGTATCATCTTAAAGAAAAGTTTGACTATCTCCTCTTTCCCCCATGCTTGTTTAATTTTGCATGCACGGATAGTCTCTTCAAATTCAGTAAGAAGTGCTGCATCGAAATTTGCATCATTTTTGATGACCCCTAAGTTTTCGAACCTATCCATATCTAAGGTTTCATTGTTGGTAAAGAACTCTTCAAAGTCTTTTTCTCCTGTGGTGTCACTAGCAGTAAAGAGGCAAGGCCATTTCCCTTGTGCAGGTAATGTTTTGGCTAATTCTCTAGCTTCATCTTCAGTTTCACAGAGGTATAGTTCATACCCTTTTGCTTCGAGGTATTTTACTGCAATGTCAGCAAAAGAGGTAAGGTCTAAATCTTCACTAAGTTTAGGAAAAAATATATCTCTATTCTCACCAAAGATACAAGACATCAAACATAATTCTCCACT
>DQSP01000076.1 GCA_015663215.1 Sulfurimonas sp. | reverse complement strand
CAGTAAAGTGAGCGATAGCATTCACAGATTTAATCGCTTGAATAGGACCTTCTAGTGTTGAGAACATATAGAATGTTGAAGCTAACACCATAAACTTAATCAATGGAGATGCTGCAACTTGTTGCCACTCACCTTGCATTGTTAAAAGCATATTAATCGCTGAACCCCATGAAGGAAGAATCAGTACAATTGAAAATATAGAACCCATAGTCTGCATCCAATCTGGAACAGTTGAGTAAAGAAGGTGGTGACCACCTGCCCATAAATAAACAAACATTAATCCCCAAAACGAAAGTAAAGATAATTTATATGAATAAATAGCTTGACCTGACTCTTTTGGTAAAAAGTAGTAAATAATCGCAATAATTGGAGTAGTTAATACAAATGCAACTGCATTATGACCAAACCACCACTGCACTAATGCATCATTTGTTCCTGCATACATAGAAACAGAATGGTACCAAGCACCAATCATTGTCTCACCAGCTGGTGATGTAGCAAGCATAGTTGGAATTTCCATGTTGTTAAACAAGTGAAGCATAGCAACTGCTAAGAATGTAGCTATATAGTACCAAATAGAGATATATAAACTCTTCTCACGTCTAAAACCAACAAGACCTGCAATACTAGCACCCCAAAGTAACCATATAACTGTAATAGCTATATCAATAGGCCACTCAAACTCTGCATACTCTTTAGATGTAGTCCAACCTAATAGTAAGGATGTTACAATTAATGCTGAAGAAAAGAAATATAACCAAAAGTGTAACTTACCGATAAACATCAATGTCTTTGACTCTGCCATAGACACCTTAAGTACACGCTGACCAACAAAGTACCATGTAGCCCAAACGCCACTTAGTACAAACCCATAAATCACACTATCTGTATGAAGAGGTCTTAAACGGCTGAAATTTGTGTATTCAGCTAAACCATCTCCCAAAAAAGTATTTAATTCTGGAAAAGCCATTTGCCATGCTAAAATAACCCCTACAAGCATACCAATTGCCCCTACAAATAGTGCATTCATTATAAACAACTTAGAAACACTATAGTCGTATTCTAATGGACCATTCTTATTCATACAATCTCCTTATATATTAAAATAAAGACCATAAAACTTAATACAAGCTTACATAGAATCTTTACATTTTATATATTAGCAGTTAAATAATTCAACCAACCTTAAAAGCTCTATTTATAATTACTATATGTTTTTGTTATCTTTATTTATTGCAATTAGTAACTCTTTGTTCTCTTCTTGCATCTGTGTAAATGAATTATTTAGTTTTTCATATAGAATATCTTCACTTAATTCTTCTTTTGCCAATTTAGAATAGTGTTTAAAAAAATCACTGTAAGGAGTAATTCCAACAGCTAAGACCATACTTAAATCAATATCAGGAAAATAATTATTCCATGCTGGTGTAATTTTTTTAACTACGTTTTTTCTAGTAATATATGTCACAGCAAACATAATCACCATAATAATTGACATAAATACTATATATACTACGATTTGAGTAACAAGACCCACTTTGCTGTATACATAATCATTAAAAATAGCAAAAAATTCAATAAATGGGAGTGAGAGAAAAAGAATTTTAATTATTAAACTATTGAGACCACCAACTGGGGCCGCATTAAATAGAGTTAATTTATTTCCATTTTTATCGGTAAATGTACTGAGTATAGTTTTAAGAGGGAAGGTTTGCATAAAGTTTCCTTAGTTATAATCTAATAAATTTAAAAGATTATAGCAGAGGAAACTAAAAATTTAGAAAATAAAATAGAGCTTATACTCTCAAGAGAGTGCATTAAATTTTAACATCTCATCAATACTAATAAGTACTATAGAACCCAAAAATGCAAAATTTATTTGAACAAAAACTTTTCGAGCATGTTTGAGTTCAAAGTTACTATAAAGTAACTGCAGACTACTAGCAAAAGCTAGTACTGCAGTTATAATCAATAATATATTAATTACCAAACTCGCTGGTTCAAAAATAGTAACCATAAAGTAACCTGTTTGTATAGTCATAATCAACCATACAAAAGTTAACTTCTGAAGTGTATTTTTACCAAAAAGCTTCATAGCAGTTGGATAACCACCATTGTCATAATCACCATAATGTAACATCACAAGTAACCAGAAGTGTGGTACTTGCCAAATAAAGTAAAAAAGTCCTAAAGCAAAAAATTCTACTTCACCTAAACTATGTCCAGCAGTTATCCAACCTATAGCAGGAGGAATAACACCAAGTATAGCACCAGGAACTACAGCTAAAGCACTTGTCTTTTTTAAGGGAGTATAAACAATGTTATACCAAATAAATGCAAATAGAAATAAGTTTACACCTATCATACCAATAAGAGCATATATTAGTACAAGTGAAGAGAGAATTAAAATAACTGCTACAATTACTCCAGAACGTGGTGACCACTTTCCAGATGCAATCGGTCTATTTTTAGTACGTTCCATTAAAGCATCTTCTTTATACTCTTGAACTTGGTTGAGAGTTGAAACTCCCATAGCTACAAGAAGCACAGCAAAAGTTGCGAGAAACATATCTGTCCCTATTTCGCCCTTTGCCATTATGTAAGCTAAAAGTGCAGATAAGCTCACTGCAAAAGAGAGAACAAATTTTGTTAAAACAATAAAATCTTTAATCACGGATAGTCCTTATTTTAATAATACAGTTAATTCTTGGAATCATACCATGAAAGCATTTACTTAACTTATAAACTTGTATAAAATCATACTCATGAGCTTAAAAAAGTCTACAAAAAGTCCTCTTACCTAGTGGCAAGAGGATTATTAAGTTAATTTCTCTGTGAAGAGAAAAACTTAACTATTTTGTCTTTTGAAGGTACTCAGCTATAGCTGAAACTTCTTCTTCAGTTACATATGGGAATGATGGCATTTTACCAATCATACCCTTTTTACCATGCTTCAATACATTACGTAAAAGGTCTACGTCATAGCTTACAAGACTTGGAGCCGTTCCATACTGACCCTTACCATCTTCACCATGACATCCACTACATGATGCGAATGAAGCAGGTTGCTCACCTGTCATACCACCAGCAACATAAACTGCGATTTCCTCAGCATCTGCACCAGTAGCCATACCAGCAGGCATTTCGCCCATAGCATAACCAAGTTTATTTTGACCATTCTCGATTACATCCAATACTTGCTCTTTAGTCAATCTTCTAGTTTGAAGAGTAGGTCCGACAAGTTTCTTATCAGAGTTGATCGCATGACAGCTTTTACATCCATGTTGTTGTAATATTGCATCACCAGATGTAAGGTAATCACCCTCTGGTGTATCATTATTACTATTAAACCAAGTATTATATTCATCTACTGGCATTACAACAATTCTTGAGTACATATATGAGTGATCCGTACCACAGTACTCAGCACATTCTATATCATATTCACCTACTGTGTCAGCTTTAAACCACTGCTTTGTTATACGACCTGGAACCACATCCTCTTTCATACGGAATGCTGGAACAAAAAATGAATGCAAAACATCATCAATTGGTGCTGTCATCTCTAAGATGATATTTGTGTTAACTGGTACATAAAGTGCCGATTTACCCATTGTACCTTTTTGAATAATTTTTCCATTCTCATCACGAATAGGCTTAGTATATGCACCACCAAGTTTGTGAACAAACCCATTATCATTTGCAGCATATTCATATCTCCACTTCCATTTAGAACCTTCAACTTGAACCACTATACTATCTTCAACCGCAGGCATAGTTCTAGCAGTAACCATTGAAGTATAACCATACCAAAAACACACAAATAGAGTGATTGTAGGAACAACTGTCCACACAATCTCTAAAAGTGTATTGTGAGTAATATTTTCAATATCCTCATCTTTAACATTACTCTCGCGATATTTCCATGCTAAATATACCATTGGAAGCACAACAGAAGCAAAAAGAACTAATGAAATCCATAAGTTGATTTCAAGAGCTTCTTGAATATGCTCTGCGATTATTGTACCGCTTGTATTAAATCCTTCTAACATATGGCCTCCTTAGTGCTCTGAGTGTGTAGCTTCATGGCTACCACCACTCGTTGCTTGTGATGAAATATGACTCTCATCAGAAAATTGAAAATTCTGTACATCAAAAATTACGATTGAAAAGAAAAAGACAACGATAAAAACAGCAAAAGATACTGTCCATCCAATTAGTGTTTCACCCTTGAGGTGCATATAATAAAATAAAATTATTAAAGCTTTAATAAGCCCTATTAACATTTGAATACCAAAAGTAGCATCCGTTAAGAACATACTAGGCTGAATAAAAGTTATAGT
>DQSP01000150.1 GCA_015663215.1 Sulfurimonas sp. | reverse complement strand
TCTATGAGTTTTATAGCTTTATCATCTATACCACCACTCAAATCAAAACGCCCATAAAGATGATTGCCTCTTTCCTCTTTAAAACTTTTCTCTATTTCTGCAATTAACCCCTTTGGAATATCAAGTGCATCGTAAAGTTTATGTTCTATGACATACTCAGCCCCTCGCTCATACATCGCATATAACTCGTTACTAGCAACTATATAAGCATCAACTTCTGCTTGTGTTACAGCCACAAACTTGTCTTTTACTATATACTCTCCATCTTCATCATTGTGCCAAGTGTAGCCCATAGTATCGAGGTGTGCTTTTGGTAGCTCTTTTATCTTTATAAACTTTGGCATTAGTTACTCATACTTCACTTGCATCTGCGCACCCGTTTGCTCTTTTGTATCAAATCCCTCTGACTTACCCCAATAAGAAATAATCTTTTGTAAAAACTTTGCTGCAAAAAGCTGTGAGACTTTTGACTCTTCAGGAATGAGTTCAACCATATCGATCCCAACTACATTTGCACTAGAGTTTAAAAAAAGAGCTTCTAGTATGTCAGTACCAAAGTAGTAGTCGATGCCTCCAGCTTGTGGTGTTCCCACACTTGGAACATATGCAGGGTTAAAAACATCCATGTCGATGCTTAAATATACATCTCCCTCTAAAGCCGAAATACTTTGAAGTACCTCATCTCTTACAGCCTCACTGCGAAGAGCTCTATCCATAAAACATGTGATATTTTTGTCCTCTTTTATACGAAGAGCTTCGCTCTCAAACATCGAACGTATACCTACCATAAAAACTTTATGTCCCTGTTTTAAGAGCTGAAACGCGGGTGTCGCATGTGAGTTTATGTCACCTAAATAAGAACGACGTAGATCAGCATGAGCATCTAAAAACAAGACTGTCACAGGCTTATTTACTAATGCTAACGTTAGTTGTGGCGTTATTGAATGGTCACCACCGAGTGAAATGTATAACTGCTTTTTCTCACTACTTCTAGCGCTAAAAGATGTTTTTATTTTATCGAACTCATAAATGCTATCAGATACATGTACCGTCATATACTTCATTGGTGAGTATTCTAAATCTTCATCGTAGTACTCCATCTGCTCTGTTTCTATGAGTATGGCATCAGGTGCATCCTCTGTGCCAACTTTTCCACTAACACTTCCACCCCAACAAACTCTGTTTATTACAATATCAGCCTTATCCATTGCAATACTTGGTAACTCTTGGTACTCTATAATAGTTTCAATACTTTTCTCTTTCAAGCTAAATTCCTATGTTCTTTTTTATAAGTTTTGGTAGAGTAAACGCAGTGATTAAACTCTCTACTCCAAGCCCCATAAGTTCTAAACCCTCGGCACTTTTTGTAAACTTTTGAGATAGATCAGTACCCAGTATACTCAAATCATCACTAGCTATTACATAACCCCATAGACTGTAAAACGAAGGGACTATAACTCCATAACTTCTCACATCACTAAAAACAGAAGTCATCATCTCTCGTATGCGTTTATGGTTAGTAGACTCTCCTGTGTCAAGAGCTCCTGCTTGTGTAGCGATAATGCCATTTTGATTGAGCACTTTTTTTATTTTTTTATAGAGAGTTTCACCATAAAGAGAAGCAACAGGAGAGTCCCAGTCATCTACATCTACTAAGTCCCCTATGACAACATCAAACATCTCAGTGCATCCATCAAGATACTCTTTAATATCCATGTAAAGAACTTCTAAACGCGGGTCACTAAACGCGGACTTACCCCAAGATGAGATGTGCTTTTTACATAACCCGACAAACTCCTCATCTATATCTACCATCACAACTTTTGTAACAGACTTATGGGCAAGAATTTCACGAGCAGTAGCACCCTCTCCTCCACCCATGATAAGCACAGTTTTAGGCTTAGGGTGAGAGAGAAGAGCTGGATGAACAAGTGCCTCATGGTACATACACTCATCACTCTCACAAGACTGAATATCCCCATCAATACTCACACAAACACCATGCAACTCGGACTCAAAAAAGAGGTACTCAACAAATGCAGTTTTCCCTTGAGCTATAATACGAATATTTTGAACTTCACTATTGTTAATCATCTTCATCCCCATATTATTTACAAGGATTATATACTATTATGGCTTATATCTTAAAATAATGCATTAAAGATATTTTTCTCTATCTTCCTAGTTATGCTCATCCGCATCTGTTTTAGAAGAGAGTATAAATTCTAAAACATCTCTTGTCTCTTGTCCTGTTAAACCTGCACGAATTCGCATATGGTTAATCGAATATACCCAGGCACGTTGACTCAAGTCTTCTGGTGCTCTTAAGTTATGACAGCGCATACATGTATCTGCCCAGACAGATGCACCATTAATTGCATCCGCTTTTTTTGCATCTGATGCCATAAGAGAGTTAGCTCCAAAAAGCATACATAGTAGTATTGTTGTTTTTATTAAATTTTTCATCTTTTTCTCCTAAAACCCAAATGCAAGTTGTGCACGGAGTATATCATTGTTTGTAACATCACTTGAACTCACTGTAGCATCTTCATTTTCATTAAACTCATATGAGAATTTTCCTATAAGATTATTTGAAAAAAGATAGTTTAAACCAAGTGCAATTTGATTGCGTTTTGTGTCTGGATTATGGTAATCACTATAGCGAACAACAGGTTCTAGTGCAACATTTGTGAACTGATATGAAGCTTGCAGGTATAAAGCTTCCCAAACACCTCCATCTGGATCTATACTATTTAAAGTACTTGTTCCAACCTCTTGTTTTACATACTCAGCCTTTAGAGCAACAGCACCTAAATCATACATAAAATCAATATCCATAACAGAATAATCACGAATAGATAATGTATTGTTTACATCTACTATCTCTCCTATAGCACCAGAAATACCTATCTCCATACCTCCAACAGGATTTAAAGCATAACGTGCACCTATAGTAGGCTGTGCTCCATTGGATGTAGTTTTTCCATTTGTATCAAGACTCCCTTCAATGCTATTGTCTTCATTTTTTCCATATACCGGTGCATTTGCAACAAATAGCACATAGTTACTACGTAGACCTGCAATTTTAGGTAAACCGCCACGAAGTGCCATTCCAACATTTGAAGTTGGTGCTGCACCATCATGTCCGAACCCTAAAGGTGTCATTGGTAACTTATTTATCCATGAAGGGTGTTGATTTTGCACAAACTGCCCTATGGGTGACATAAACTTACCAACTTGTAGACCCATATAGTCATTTAAAAAAAGATTGTTCCAGCCGCATACTCTAGTTCTGTTAGAGTCTCTCCAGTTATAGGATCTAGTGTAAATTCTAGTTCTCCTTCAAACTGAAAAATTTCTCCATATTTTGCATGAAAAATAGGAGAAAATTGAACCCCAGAGAACTCCCCATCCTTATAATCAAATGCAGCATATCCTGCTATTTGAAAACCTGATTTTGCATTGTTTTCCCTGTTGGTTTTGAGCCTACTATTTTCTTCTTTTAGCATCTCTACATCTTTTGCCAACTGTTCAATATCAACTGCTAAGAGTGTTGATGAGAATAAACAAGATGATAATAGTGTTCCAACAAGAATACTTTTACTGCGTGTGTTCATTTTGACTTCCTTTATACTAAGTTATACTAATTATAAGTTAGAAGTGTGTTGTCTTTGTGTTTACTTGACAAGTAACCACTTAGTGACTATACTTTAATGCACTTTAAGCCATGAAATATACAAAAGGAAAATGAAACATGTTTCTATCAACAAAACATTTATCTGGGGATATATTTGGTGGGGTGACAGCAGCCATCGTTGCACTTCCTCTCGCACTTGCCTTTGGTGTTCAGTCTGGTATGGGAGCTATTGCTGGGCTTTATGGAGCTATCGCTGTTGGTTTTTTTGCTGCACTTTTTGGTGGCACACAAACGCAGATAAGTGGTCCAACAGGTCCTTTGGCTGTTGTAGCTTCTGTTGTTATAGCTAGTGAGATAGCTTTTTATGGCTCTTTAGATAAAGCCATTGGAACTATAGTCGCGACTTTTGTTTTAGCGGGTATCTTTCAGGTACTACTTGGTGTTTTTAAAGTTGGACAATATATTCGCTACATTCCCTACCCTGTTATATCAGGCTTCATGAGTGGTATTGGGGCTATTATTATTATCATGCAGATATTTCCATTTTATGGGCTTACTTCTCCCAACAGTATTATTGAAATTTTTCTACATCTTGATGATATTAGTGACAACATCAACATTCAAGCTGTACTTTTATCCATAGGTACTATAAGCATTATTTACCTATTTCCAAAGCTTACAAAAAAAGTACCTGCAACTCTTATCGCATTAGTAAGTTTGACTCTACTCTCAACTTATATGGGGCTAAACGTATCTGTCATAGGCGATATTCCAAATGGTTTCCCCGAACTTCACATAGACACTTTACTTTCACTAGACTGGCATCATCCTATGCTTATGGTAATCCCTGCCATCACACTTGCAGCACTAGCTTCCATAGACTCTCTTCTTACTTCTGTTGTAGCTGATAACATGACAAAAACACAGCATGACTCAAACAGAGAACTAGTCGGACAAGGTATAGGAAACATAGTAGCAGGACTCATCGGCGGTCTGCCAGGTGCAGGGGCTACCATGAGAACCGTTGTGAACATAAACGCGGGAGGAAAAACAAATCTTTCAGGTGTTTTTCACGGTATAGTTTTAGTCATTATTCTCTTTGGTGCAGGGGCTTATGCCAAGCTTATCCCTCTTCCCGTTTTAGCAGGTATACTCATCACAGTTGGACTAGGTATTATCGACTACAAGGGTATCAAACACATCAAGGATGTACCTCGTGCAGATGCTGTCATCATGGTCATAGTACTTTTTCTGACCGTCTTTGTCGACCTGCTTCAAGCTGTTGGCATCGGGATGGTTTTAGCATCTATACTCTTTATGAAACAGATGGGGGATATGGCTGAGAACAAGTCAATCTCAAAAACACTCAAAGACTTTCATGATGTTTTTCCACCCTCATCACAAGATAGAGAGTCTTGTAGAGATATAGAAAACCAAGTCTATATTCAACACTTTAATGGACCTATATTTTTTGGGTTTACCGCACACTTTAAACAGATGATGAAAGAGCTACCAGAAGTGAGTGTAGTCATCTTTAGAATGTATAATGTTCCAAGTATAGACCAGAGTGGGATGTATGCCATAGATGATGCCATTTATGAGCTAAATAGTAAAAATATTACAGTTCTTATCACAGGGATAAATGAGCAACCTAAAAGAATGTTGCAAAACATAAAAGTTATTCCGACTCTTGTGCCTGAAAATCATCTCTTTGTAGACTTAAACGCAGCACTTAGCATGCTCAAAGAACATCAGAGTAACTTTAGAGAGCGTAAGGGTAAAGAGAATATCTATAAAATCCTTTGTATTGATTAGACAGACAATTTTTTAGAATAAACTTTCAGCACATTATAGATAGCCTCTGTTAAAGTATGTAACTCTTCCTTGTTTATTACAAAGGGAGGCATGATGTAAACAAGCTTGTTAAAAGGTCGTAACCAAACACCGTGTTTGATAAACTCTTTAGTCATCCAAGCTAAATCAACATCCTCTTTTAACTCTAAAACTCCGATAGCCCCAAGAACACGAACCTCTTTTACTATCTCTATCGCTTCACATCTTTTTAGTTGGGCATTTAACTGCGTTTGAATGTTTTGTATTCTCTCTTGCCATGGAGAACTCAGTAAAAGTTCAAGACTCGCGTTTGCAACTGCACAAGCAAGGGGGTTTGCCATAAAAGTTGGTCCATGCATGAGAACATTTCCTCCTGCTTCAACTCCTTGCATCACTTTTTTGCTCGTTAGAGTTGCTGCGAGTGACATGTAGCCACCTGTTAATGCTTTTCCAACACAGAGTATGTCAGGAGTCACATCAGCCCACTCATAAGCGAAGAGCTTACCCGTACGTCCAAAACCAGTTGCTATCTCATCTAAGATAAGTAACACTTCATACTCTGTACAAAGTTCTCTTACTCGTTTTAAAAACTGTGGGGAGTAGATTCGCATGCCCCCTGCCCCTTGGACTATTGGCTC
>DQSP01000054.1 GCA_015663215.1 Sulfurimonas sp. | reverse complement strand
CTTAGCTCCTTTTGTTGAGAGTGAAACTGGTGGAAAATATTTCCCAATAGATTTACCAAATAAGTACTCTTTATATAGATACTCTAAAGGTCATGGAGATATAGCTTGTCAATCTTGTCACGAATCGACTCACGGTCTGTATTCAACAAGATATGATGGTAAAGAGCGTTCAGTTGATGTAACAACACACGAACAAGCACTTCAGTACTCACCGGATGGTGAATATGCAGGTCCTGTAACATGTTCAGCTTGTCATACAGTAAATGACAAAGGTGTTCCTTTACAGCTTAAAGATACTAAGTATGCGAATGATTATTGGGCTTCAGTAACATTAGCACACTTTATGAGAAGTGGAGATCAGAAACTATCTGTAAAAGAGTTAGTGAAAAAATATCCATACTCTAAATCTTCAAATATCGTTACAAAAGGTTGGAAATAATATTTCCTCCCTTTTTATCCCTCTCTCTTATGAGGGATAAACTTCTACAACAAACTAACTAAGGAAATCTTTCTTATGAACACATACTTCAAATCATCACTTATTTTTCTACTTATAAATATTTCACTTCAAGCAGAACTTGTTACAACATACTTTGAACATGGCGAACTAAAGGCTCAAACAAACTATGTCGATGGAACAAATACTGATATAAAAGTAGGTATTAAAAATGGTATAGAAAAAGTTTATTATGAGATGGGTGCAGTAGCTTACACTGTAAACTATGTGGCTGATAAGAGAGATGGAAAACTTACTTGGTGGGACAAAAAAGGCTATAAGCTAGCAGATATGTTTTACAAAAATGGAAAACTAGAAGGTTTAGAGAAGTCTTACTATAAGAGTGGGGTAGTAAAACATAAAGTTATGTATATTAACGATATGAAAGAGGGAAAACAAGAAGAGTTTTTTGATGATGGAACTTTAGCAAGTAGTGTAACTTATAAGCATAACAAAAAAGAGGGTATGCAAAAAGAGTATACAACTTCAGGAAAACTTTACACTCAAGTACTTTATAAAAACAACTATAAAGAAGGTACTCAAAAGTGGTATGATGCTAAAGGAAATGTGACAAGTAGTATCTTTTATAAGATGGATAGACCAGTAGATGTTATGAAGAAAGTACAGACTAAAAAAGAGGAACCTAATGTTCTTATACAGAGCATAGATTTTTCTCCAAAAAAACCTGAGTAGAGAGCTATTTTGATACCTTCCATTATCTAAACTCTATTACAATATTTTATTACAATTAAGGCTTACATATGAAACAACTTTTATCTATCATCTCTTCGATGAAAACTATGGCAATTTTGATGCTAATATTTGCATTCTCTGTAGGGTATGCGACTATCGTTGAGAATGACTTTGGTACGATGACTGCAAAGGCAGAAATCTATAATGCACGATGGTTTGAGCTTCTGTTGGGACTTTTAGCACTAAACCTAGCACTCAATATACATAAATACAAAATGTACACACTCAAAAAAGCTCCAATGTTTCTTTTTCATAGTGGTTTTTTAGTCATTTTACTTGGTGCTACTATCACTAGATATGCAGGCTATGAAGGAACTATGCACATACGAGAGGGTGGTGATGCTTCTTCTATAGTAAGTTCAGATACCTTTGTTTCAGTTGATGCAAGAAGTGCTACAGATGCAGTAAACTTATCGAAAAAAGTTTACCTCTCTGCTAGAAGTCAAAATAACATAGATATTTCATTATCAGTAAATGGAAAAAATGTAAATGTTAGTTTACTCGAGTATATTCCTGATGCAGTGGAAACACTTGTTGAGGATAAAGAACATGGAAAACCAATAGCGAAGTTTATGTTAACTCAAAATGGTCAAGGAAAACCTGTAGCTCTTGAGCAAGGTCAGTTTGTAAATGGTGGTTCTTTTATTATTGATTTTGGTTCGGGCGAGACATTTGACAAGCCGCTTATATCTATAACTCTCAAAGGTGACACTCCTTATATAACTCATGATGAAGCACTTTCTACTTTTAGAATGGCAGATCGTGTTAAGGCTGAACTAAGTGCAAATGCTACAGATGAGCTGTACCAACGTGTTCTTTATAGTACTCCGGATGGTGGAAGTTTTGTGCTTCGTGATTTTATGACTCATGCTGTGAAGAAGCTTGTCAGTAGTTCGGCCTCAAGTATGAATAGAAAAATGAAGATGAACTCTGGTGGAATTGATGCTTTTCGCTTTAATGTAAGTGTAGAAGGGGAGTCTAAAGAAGTTGTAGTTTATGGTAAAAAAGGTACTATTGGTATAGCAACCGACATAGTTATAGCTGGTATAAAAGTCGCTGTAGCATATGGTGCAAAAGATATACCAATACCTTTTAAAATCCACTTGAATGACTTCCAACTAGACCGCTATCCAGGTTCTATGAGTCCCGCTTCATATGCAAGTGAAGTAACTCTTATAGATGAAGAAGAAGGCTTAAACATAGACTATAGGATTTTTATGAACAATATTTTAGAGCATCGTGGTTATAGATTTTTCCAAGCTTCTTATGATAGAGATGAGAAAGGTACAGTTCTTTCAGTAAACAATGATCCAGGAACACTTCCTTCATACTTAGGTTATTTACTTCTAGCTATTGGACTTTTTTGGACACTTTTTTCTAAAAAACATAGATTCTCCAAACTTGCGGCAAAAGCAAAAAAAGCGAGTGATGCGAAAATAATTCCAGCACTTTTAGCTCTTGGACTACTCTTTAGTTCTTTACCAACAACTGCAAATGCTGCTGAATTAGATCCTGCTATAAAAACAATTTTAGCATTTGATAAAAAACATGCTGAAAAATTTGGAGAGTTAATAGTTCAAGATACTAAAGGTCGTATGAAACCTATGAATACTCTTGCTACAGAGATATTAGCAAAGATTTACCGAGGTTCATCTCTCAAAGTTGGGTCATACACACTAACTCCAGATCAAGTTATACTTGGAATGATGATAAGACCTGACATATACCGTGAAGTAAAACTCATTCGTACCAAAGACCCTAAGATAAACGATGCTATAGGTGCACCAAGTGATGCTAAGTATGTTTCTTTTTCTCAGTTCTTTTATGATGCTGAGCAGATGAGAGGCTATAAACTAGCAGAAATCATTGAAGAAGCAGCAAGAAAAGAGCCAAAACATAGAAACAAACTTGATAAAGCAGCTCTTAAAATAGATGAAAAAGTAAATGTTGCTTATATGGTTTTTACAGGTTCACTACTGAAAATGTGGCCACTCAAAAGTGATGAAACTAACAAATGGTATGCAACCATAGAAGCACTACAAACATTTGAAACAGCAGATGGACTAAAGGTTCGAGATGCAGCTGTTACATACTTCTCGTCAGTTGATAGTGCTTTAGCAAGTGGTGATTGGAGAGATTCTAACGAAGCTTTAGTGGCAATAGCAAAGTATCAAAAAGAGAATGGGGCTCGCGTTTATCCAAGTGCAAACAGCATAAAAGCAGAAATCTTTGCAAATAAAGCGAATATTTTTGAGCGTATTTATCCTCTGTACCTCCTAATGGGTTTTGTACTTCTAGTACTGAGTTTTGCAAAAATCATCCAACCAAAACTAGGCATGAAGTTTGTAACAAAAGCTTCACTTTATTTACTCATTGCGTTTTTTATGGCACATACAGTTGGGTTAGCTCTAAGATGGTATATCTCAGGTCATGCACCATGGTCAAATGGTTATGAGTCTATGGTTTATATCTCTTGGGCAACAGTATTAGCAGGTTTTATTTTTTCTAAACGCTCATCTATGACTTTAGCTTCAACTGCTATACTCTCAGGGCTTATCCTCTTTGTAGCACACCT
>DQSP01000152.1 GCA_015663215.1 Sulfurimonas sp. | reverse complement strand
CTTGGACGTATGCTATTTAACGGTGAACAACAAGAGAAATCAGTAGTAAGCATCTCTGGTGGTGAAAAACACCGTATGATGCTTTCTAAAATGATGCTTGAAAATGGTAACTTTTTACTTCTTGATGAGCCATCAAACCACCTTGACCTAGAGGCTATTGTTGCACTTGGTGAAGCTATGCACGAGTTCAAAGGGAATGTTCTTTGTTCATCACATGACCGTGAGTTACTTGATGCATTTGCTGAGCGTATCATTGAGATTCAAAATGATGGTACTATCATCGATTTTAAAGGTTCATATGAAGAATTTGCAGAACAAAGAGCTGCTGGAAACATATAATTCAGTATGCAAGACAAGTATAAAGACTATTTAGGTCTTGGTATAGCGGGAAACTTTGCTCTTCACCTAGCACAAGCGGGTGAGCTCGAAGAGTTTAAAGATATTATAACAGCAGAGGAAGCTGCACCAAAAGGAATCTTTCCTTTTTATCTTCCCTCTTATTCACCATCTTCACAAAAAACAAGAACAACACCCAAAAAGATTTTAACTACTTACCCTCTTTCATCAGACATTATAAAACTTCCAAAAGAAGATGTAAATGTTCAGATGGAACCAGAAGTAGCACTTATCTGTGAACTTAGTTACAGTAATGGCGAAATCCAAAGCATAACTCCAACTCACTTTACTGCTTACAATGACTGTTCTATTAGAGTAGCAGGAGCAGATAAAATAAGTGACAAGAAAAACTGGGGTGAATCTTCTAAAGGAATCGCATCATCACTTTTAGAAATAGACAACTTCAAAGAAGGTTCATCTTTAGATGATTTTAGTATCTGTAGCTTTCTCAAACGCGATAAGATCTTAACACTGTATGGTGAGAATGTAAGCCTTAATGGTTATAGCTATTTTTATGAAAAACTCACTAAGTGGATAAAGCAGCAAATCAACACACAAAAAGATTTCGGTCCACTAGAACCACTAAGTGAGTACATAGAAGCTTGTGACTATCCAGACAGAGCGATTATTAGTATTGGTGCTACACGATATACAGAGTATGGAGAAAAAACTTTTCTACAAGCCAATGACGAAATTTTTGTGATTGTATATAATCATAATACTTTCTCACTAAAAGATATCGTATCTGCGTTAGACTCACAAAAATATCCACACAAAGATATAACTATTTTACACCAAAAGGTTCTTTAAATGAAAACTGGGATTTATGAGCATTATAAAGGGAATCGTTACGAAGTTATTGACACTGTAACCCATAGTGAAAGTGAAGAGACTTTAGTGCTTTATAGAACTATGTATGGAGATAGGGACTTATGGGTAAGACCTTTTTTAATGTTTAATGAAACAATAGAAATTGATGGCAAAGTTATTCCAAGGTTTAAGTTCATTGGAGAAGCACATGAGTAGAGGTAAAAAACTAGATCTTTTTATAGGTGCAGATATAGATGATAGCTGGAGTCAAATTGAGTCCCCTAGAAAAACAATTATTTCAGATGAGGACTTAGAGCCAAAAAAACACTTTTTAGTCTTTGCAAAAGAGAAACGCAGGGGTAAAACAGTCACACTTGTTGGAGAGTTTCAGATACCAAAAGAAGATGCGAGTACTATACTTAAGATTTTAAAAAAGAAGTTAGGCTGTGGTGGTAAGTTTTCAAATGGTTTTATGGAGTTTCAAGGAGAGCTAAAAGAGAAGCTTCGTCCTCTTTTAGTAGACTTATGCTTTCGTTTTAAAAATGGTCATTAAGCACTTTTAGCTTTTGCTGTACTGACATTTGAGGTGATTATATATCTATCTCTTCCAGTCTCTTTGGCTTCATAAAGCATCTCATCTGCTCTTGAGATAAGAACTTCATCATCTAATGCATCATCCGCTATACAACAAACAACACCTATTGAAATCGTTACAAACTCATTCACACTAGAGTTCTCATGTTTGAGCTTTTTATTTCTAATGGCATCGCAGATATCTCGTGCTAATTTAGCAGAATTTGTTTCATCTGTATCTGTAAGTAAAACACCAAACTCCTCGCCCCCAAGTCTAAAGACATAATCACTTGGACGTCTGAGTGTATCCTTTAAGACTTTAGAGACAGTTTGAAGTGCATAATCACCCTCAATATGTCCATAAGTATCATTATATTGTTTAAAGAAGTCAATATCTAACATCATAAAAGTAATGTAATTATTTTTACGCTTCGTTCGTTTTAACTCTCTTTCATACACAAGATTAAAATATCTTCTATTATGCAGTGAGGTTAAAGAGTCAGTATAAGAAACATTTTCAAGCTTTTTATTTGAAATTTTGAGCTTTTTTGTTGTGAGTTCAAGTTGTGTATGATCTTTTTGAATACTTTTAAATACATACATAGATATAAGTAAAATAGACATAGTTACAAAAAAAAGAACCGTTCCGAGTTGTTTTTTTGTAGATTCATAATTTTGAGTGAATTTTTTTCTTTCATAATGTGCTACATCAACTTCATACTTTATAAGTTTTTGTATGATGTTGTGAATATATGAAACTTTTCGCTCAAGTATACTTAAGTTAATGCAGGTTAAATCTTTCCCCTCTTTAGCAGCCTTATATATTCTTAAAAAGTATTCATTTGTATGTTTGATTTCTAAAGCAGTATATTCTAAGTACTCTAAT
>DQSP01000181.1 GCA_015663215.1 Sulfurimonas sp. | reverse complement strand
AGATACTAAATGACCTCTATGCCGCTGCACGCATAGCCTACCCTGAGCTAAATGATGTAGCAAAAGAAGGGTGGTTCTTTTCTGGCTCTGGGAGTACTTTTTTTAAATTTGTTTAACCCAAATTATCCAATAGCATCACCAAATTTGGGTTTAAGTCGCCAAATATCTTTCTATAGCACTACGTAACTTACTAAACTCCATGTTATAACGAGAGATATAACTATGTAACAACTCTGGCTTTTTATAGATAATATGTTGATGAATTTCATTAATCACATTATGCATCTCTTTAGCCCCTATCGTCCCAGTTAGTCCTTTCATATCTAAACAAAGCATTTTTATCTGTGTATAGCGTTGTTCTTTTACGAGTTTTTCAAATAAAGCATCACTTTGGGTATACGCATCTATAAATTCTTTGAGTACTTCTTTGTAAAAAATAGTGTTATTTTTCATGTGAGATAATCCATCCTTAACATCAAGTCCATCTAAGCTGGTATCTATACTTTTTCGAGGCGTTTTTTGCACAACTATTTCACTTTTACTACCAGATAAAAATACATCTAAAGCAGAATAAAGTCTCTCTATTCGTACCGGTTTGGCAAGATAGCCATTCATCCCTGCATCAAACATTTTATCTATCTCATGCTCTGATACCAATGCAGTCAATGCCACTATAGCTACCCCATCGAAACGGCTGTCTTCTCTTATCTTTTCTGAGGCACTATAGCCATCCATAACTGGCATATTAATATCCATAAAAATAAAATCAACCTTACCTACATTTTGATGCATATATGCTACAGCTTCTTCACCATTGTTAGCAACACGTAATGTCATTTCTGACTTTCCGAGTACACTCATCACTACCTTTTGGTTTATAACATTGTCCTCAACTATAAGAACATGGGCACCTTTAAATGCACTAAAACTCTCTAAATTAATATTGGGTGTATCTTTAAACCTTTCTCTATGTATAGGCAAAGACACCTTATTCACACGAACAGTCTCATCTTGCTTAACCTCAATGTCAACAGGTTTATGTGTTTCATAGAGTTCAATGAGTGTATCAAAGACATATTCTTGCGTTAAAGGTTTAACTAGATTTATATCTATCACATCATGTCTCACATTACTTTCAGAAGAAAAAAGATTATCTAAACGAATCACTTTGACATCTTGTGTACTTTTTACCTTTTTCAAGGCTTCAAGTATTTTAAAGTTAAATAAATCATGATGTAATGCGATAATATCGAACATCGCTAAGTTAGGTAGACTTTCCTTTAATGCTTCACTTGTCAGTACTTTTACCTCAGCCCTAAAGTAAGCAAAAAGTTTTTCTGTTGCCTGTGCCGAAATTTCTGAACTATCCACAACAAGAATTTTTTTATTGATGAGTCCTTTATCGGGTAAACGATATTTACGTTTTTCTCTATTTTTCTCTTCGATAGGGAGCATAATCTCAAAATGCTGATACCCATCAACACTATCGACTACCTCTAACGTACCGTTCATTAAATGGGTTAATTCTTTTGCCACAAAAAGACCAAGTCCTATATACTTTCTAGAATCTTCATCATAATATGAATCAAAAAGTATTTCTTTATCCTTAACTTGTAACTTTGTCCACATGTTGAAATGTAACTGCAAGCCCTCTTTTAAACTTGTCTGTGTAGTGACTTCCATTTTTATCTCATCACTGTGTGTGTATTGCATCATATACTCAAGTAAATTACTCAGTATTTGCCCCATATGCAAAGAGTCTGCAAGCATAAATCTAGGTACATCTTTTTTCTATATCAAATACCAGTTCCTTGTCACATTTTTTATGAGCTTGACTGAGTGTCCCTGCTACTTCATTCAGTACATGGTTAAAATTAAATATTTCATGCTGTATCACAACTTTTTTGGATTTTAGACGTAAAAACTTAATCAAATCCTCTGTGACATCAAGAAGTTCATTTTCGTTATACATGACTTTTTCCATCTCTTTATAGAGTGGTGTTTCTTTTACCTTTTCAGCGATACTGCTTGTATGACTCATGGTCTCTTTTGCAAGAGTATGTATATTTTCACCCATACTTGAAAGTACTTCATGCTGTTTTTGTTCTAGTTTTTTATGTTTAGACTTTATTTTTTCATGTTCTTCTTTCAGTCGCCTCATCTGATCTGATGACAAAAACATAAAAAGGATTCCCACTATTGCCAAGCCAAAAAGCGCTATCCAAAAACTATCATCTACATTTTCACTTGGTACTTCTTTTTCTATATATACTTTTTTCTCTACGGTTTGCACGATAGGGTTGGGAACAAAAACTGTCTCTTTTTTCTCCACAATCACAGCATGAGGATAATGCATTTTTATTTTCATATAAGACAGTGCCAAGGCATCATCACGCATATAAGGGCCAACCCTTAGCATATAACTATCTGCTATTTTCACGACTTGGGTTTCAAGATGAGTGATTTCATCTTCATGTGCAAAAATGGCATATGTTTTCTCTTGTTCTATCATAGTCTCTTGCTCACCATAAGTCAAAACGATGAAACTTTCTGATGCTACACAAACACCTATCATTACTAACCAAAGCCACACCATACGATACATCTTATGCATTTTCTTCTCCTAGCTGTGTAATTTCTTTTTCTATATTTTTTTGCTCTACTTTGATCTCTTTTTGTGTGCGTTCCAACTGTCCCATCTTGCGTCTATTCCTTATAGATAAAATCAATCCTATCACAGCCAAAAGCCATATAGCAAACCACTGTAGACCCATTTCATCAAACCATGATTTTTCTTTTTTATGTAGAGTTGCACTAGTTGTTGATATTTTTGGGGAGCCATTTAAAGCCTTTACTGACGGATATTTACTTATATCTATACTCTTAGTTTCACTCATTACATAAAAGATATCTGGAAACTGTGGGGCAAGTAAAACCAATAGTTTATTACGTAAACTATCATCTTTCATAGGGCTAATTATAAGAGCATTGTATTCACCGTAGGGTTCTATGGAAAAGTCAAAAAGATACTTTTCTTTAAGCGTACGTGTACCAGCATTTTCAATAAAGTATACTTTAAGCGTCAGTAAATCTTCTTTCGCCAGTTGCTCATCTTTATGGCTACTTACTATCAATTTTTGTACCCTATCTTCGGAAGATAGCAAAGACAAAAATATAAAACTAAATAGTGTTAGTAGTCTTAAAAGTCTATGCATGAAGATACCTTTATATGAAAAGAGTTTGGAGGAAATAAATTTATCATTGCTTATAGTGTAACATAATTTGATAGTGTAAAATAAAGTTCGCAATTTTCATTTACTATACTTTTAAAAGAGAAAAATGGAGAGTAAAATGAAAATAAGCGAACGAGAGTTGTTT
>DQSP01000004.1 GCA_015663215.1 Sulfurimonas sp. | reverse complement strand
CGCTCGAGGTGCAGTTGAGTTTTTCTTGATAGTCCAAGCACGAACCTCTTGAACACCAGCCGTAAAGTAGCTCATAAGACCGAGTTTATCAAAACCTTTATGGATTATCTGCTCTAATCCTGATTCTTCTACACCCATCTCTGTTAAAAACTCTTGTGCTTCATCATCATCAAGACCGATCAGCTCTTCTTCTACTTTTGCACAAAGTTTTATGAGCTCACAGTTGTTAGCCTCTGCATGTACTTTTAGAAGTTTTACATACTCGTTATCTTCTAAAAGACCATCTTCATCAGTGTTTGCACCGTACATGATTTCTTTGTCTGTTAAAAAACGAACTTCATTTACAAGTTGTCTGTACTCATCACTGTCAGTTTTGTCAAAATTTCTTGCTAAGTTACCATCAGCTAAAAACTCTAAAAGTTCCTCTGCAAACTCTAAAACAGCCTTTGCACTTTTATCAGCTTTTGCTTGTTTTTTAAGTCTATCCATACGATTTGAAAGTACTTCAATGTCAGCTAATATTAACTCACCTTCGATAATATCTACATCACGTATTGGGTCTATGCTTCCCTCATTGTGAACAATGTTCTCATCATCAAAACATCTAACAATTTGAAGTATAACTTCTGTTTCACGAATAGTTGAAAGAAACTTATTTCCAAGACCCTCACCTTTAGAAGCACCTTTTACAAGACCTGCTATATCAACAAAGTCTAAAGTAGAGTACTGGATTTTTTCAGGATTAACGATTTTAGCAAGCTCAGCTAAACGTTTATCTGGAACAGGAACAACAGCTTTGTTTGGTTCAATAGTACAAAATGGATAGTTTGCAGCCTCCGCGTTTTGTGCCTTTGTAAGTGCATTAAAAGTTGTTGATTTACCTACGTTTGGAAGTCCTACAAGTCCTATTGATAATCCCATTATGTACCTCTGTAAAATAATTTTCGTAATTATAGCGAAGTTAGCTTAGTATTTCTCACTAATTTGACTGCATTAACCATATTTATAAGGCTCGGTTTTACTTCTTCCCACTTACGAGTTTTTAGTCCACAATCAGGGTTTATCCATAGCTGTTCTTTTGGAAGTACCTCTAGGAGAGATTCTATTTGAGTTACCATCTCTTGTACTGAAGGTATACGAGGTGAATGTATATCATATACTCCCGGTCCTACTTCTTGCTTGTACCCAACTTCTGCAAATATTTTAAGTAGTTTGTTGCCACTTCTTGCTGTTTCTATAGAGATAACATCAGCATCCATAGCCTCGATAGTTCTAATGATGTCGTTAAACTCACTGTAGCACATATGTGTATGGATCTGTGTCTCTTTTCTTGCCCCACTTACGGCGATTTTAAAGTCACGTACTGCCCACTCTTCATAAGCGGCTATATTTGACACCCTAAGTGGATATCCCTCTTTAAATGCGGCCTCATCAACTTGAATCATCTTAATACCTGCGTTTTGTAAGTCATCTACCTCATCTTTTATAGCTAGGGCTATCTGTTTTGAGACATCACCTCTATGCATATCATCACGGACAAATGACCAGTTAAGTATGGTAACTGGACCCGTTAACATTCCTTTCATAATTTTCTTTGTTTTACTTTGAGCATAAGAACTCCACATAACTGTCATAGGTTTAGGTCGAGAAATATCACCATAAATAAAAGGTGGTTTTACACATCTACTTCCATAACTTTGAACCCAGCCATTTTGTGAAAAGCCATAGCCTTGGAGTTGTTCACCAAAGTACTCAACCATATCATTTCTCTCAGGTTCACCATGTACAAGAACTTCAAGCCCGCACTCTTCTTGAAACGCAACACATGTGTCTATGTAGTTTTTCATCTCTAAAGTATATGCTGCTTTATCAAGTACACCACTTTTAAAATCTCGTCTTGCCTTTCTTACTTCATCTGCTTGAGGAAAAGAACCAATAGTTGTAGTACATAAGTCTTCATACTTTAGTTGCTCTTTTTGAATTTTGATTCTCTCTTCATAATCACCAATACGAGAAAGCTCTGTAAGATTTGCAACTCGTTCTTGAACTGATTTATCATGAATAAGAGTAGATACTTTTCTTGAACTATTAGCTTGTTTATTTGCCTCAAGAGATACACTCTCTTCCTCAGATAGATTTTCTTCTCCAAAAAATATAAGTTTTGATAACAGAGTGAGTTCATCTAACTTCTCAACTGCATAAGAGAGCCAGTTTTTAATTTCAGGTTTAAGTTTTTGTTCATACTTTAGTGTAAAAGGAGTATGTAAAAGAGAACAGGAAGTAGAAAGTATAAGTTGTTCTTTATCAAGAGTGTTAGTTATCTCATTTATAAGTACTTGTGAGGTTTCAAAATCATTTTTCCAGATGTTTCCTCCATCTATTATTCCTGCAAGGAGCACTTTATCACTTTGTGCTATTAGTTTTAAACTCTCTTTGTTTTTTTCACCATGTATGAAATCAAGTCCTAAAGCCCATACAGGAGTATTTACAAGGATTTTTGTTGCTTCGTTAGAGTGTTCAAAGTATGTCACTATTGCTATTTTAATATTAGATGATATTAGAGATAGTTTATCATAAGTTGGCTTGATTAAAGAGAGTACTTTTGTATCTAGATCTTTTACAAATATTGGCTCATCAACTTGCACAATTATATTATCATCTAAGCGACTTAACTCTAGGAAAAGAGCTTCATATATAGCTATAATTTTACTATAGAGTTCATAGGCGTCACCACCATCACTGCGTTTACTGAGTCCTAAAAATGTAAGTGGTCCTATGATGTTTATTTTAGGTTTTATACCAAACTCTTTTGCCTCTTTGTACTCGTTTATAATTTTACTTGCATTGAGTTTATACTCATCTTCAAGAGATAATTCTGGAACTATATAGTGATAGTTTGTGTTAAACCACTTTGTCATCTCCATTGCAACCCTATCTTTATCTCCTCTAGTCATCGCAAAGTAGAGTTCTTCATTCTTTAGTTGCTCAAACCTTGAGGGAATAGCATTTAGTGTTATAGCCATATCGAGCATAT
>DQSP01000006.1 GCA_015663215.1 Sulfurimonas sp. | reverse complement strand
TTCTGAGTGATTTTGTACGCACTTATGCGACTTAGCTTGTTTTTTTGATAATTTAACCAGATAAACTCACTCTCAAAAGGCATCATTTCTTTATAAACTTGTATCGCTTTTATGGCCACTTTTGCTAAAGGGACGATGCGCTCTTTTTCTCCCTTAGTATGAAGTATGTGTAACCATTCCCCCTCTATATCATCTGCTTTAAGTTCTAAACACTCACTGATTCTAGCCCCACTTGCATACAAAAAAAGAATTAGTGCATAATCTCTAGCCCCTATCCAAGTACTTCTATCTATTAAAGAGAGCCCAGATTTTACTTCTTCGTATGAGAGAAATTTTGGTAACAGTTTAGGAATTTTTGCAAATTTAAACTTGTCATTTTTTTCACTAAAGTGCTGTTTATGGCAAAAGTCAAAAAAAGCATTTACGGAGGATAGTTTTCTGTTGAGGGTGCGTTTGTTTGAGTAGTTTGAGAGAGATGTAAGAAGCTTCTGTGAATTTAGGGAGAGTAAAGAGGAAGCTGTCTGTGACTCTATCTGAACTAAGTCACTTCTGTAAGCTTCAACACTTTTACTTGACAAGGCACGAGTGACACTAATGTACTCTAAAAATGCCTCAAGCTCATTAGACATCTATTGAGTAAGAATTTTCTTATCGTTTACAAAAAAAGATTTTTTAGAAGTAAAAACGAAACCATCATCAAAATCCACCTCATGTACAGTATAGTCAAAACTTTTTTTATCCAAAACTATAAGGTATCCCTCTTTCTCTAGAATATACAGCTTATCACCATTACTTACCATCGCATAAAAGTGTGCAAATGGGAACTTCTGCTTGGATTCTACTTGTAATTCTGGTGTTAAAGAGATAACTTCACCCTGTTTTGTAGCGATAAATATTTTATCTTCATCATAAACAATATTTCGAATTTCATATTTTACACGAATCTCTTTTTTTGCCATTGTAAGTATCTTATATGAAGTCGCTGCTATAATTTTGTTTTGTACTAGCTCAAATGCTATCACATTGTTAAAATTATCTTCACTTGAAACTATAACAGTGCGAAGTCTCTTTTTTTTATTATTGTTTACAAAAACAACCTTGCCATCAAGTGTTGGAAAGAGTACTAAACCTCTTGTAAAGTAAGGATTTACAACTCGAGAGTCAACAGTTGTTACTTTACCAACCTGTTCTTTAAAAAGTACTTTATTTGTGTTAATATCATAAATTGCAATTTCATTATCTGCAAAAATAACTGCTAGTTCATTCCCAGATATAGAAGCACCGGCGACACTTTTCTTTAAGTTAAGATGCTTTATTATACTTGGGGCTTCTTCAGAAATAAGACTCATATTGCCATCTACTGATGCACTTATAACCCAACCATCACTCTCTGAAATAAGCCTATCGGACTCATTAATCTTTACATCCACTAAACCATTATGTGTAAGTATAGTTCTATCTTCTAAAAGAGCAACATTATCAGAGGTGTCAATTATAGTATGTTTTGATGCTTCATATGCTTCCCAATCGCTCCCAAGTTTTATAGGTTCATATACTTCTTTAGAGCTACAAGCTGAAAACAAAATAACAAAAATTGTACTGAGTACAAGATATTTACTCAAATAAATTTTCAAAACTTACTGTACTCCGTAATGCATTAAAGCATGTGCGACTTGAGAAAGTGGAGAGTTGATGTTAATCATACTCAAGATTTCATGTGCTTCACTTAATTTTTTTTCATTCATCAAAATAACTGCACTCTGTACTCTTGCTAAATCTGCATAAATCGCATCTTGATTATTTGCATACTCATCTAACTCTTCTCTTTTTTTATTATTTTGTGCTAATTCATACGAAGCCAAATCACTAACAAGAAGAGCTATTGAACTTGTAAGCTTTTCAAAAGAAGCAAGGTCTTTATTTGCTACAGCTTGAGAGTACAACCAAACACTACTAAGGCTTGGGCTTAAAGTCTCTAGCCTTGCTAATGTAGCAGGATTATCTGCATTTGTTTGCAACTCTGCTAATGCTACATTCGCTGAGTCGATAGTATTTTGTTTGTTAATTGTGTAAGCAATATTTCCTACGACAAAAAGAACAATAGCAACAACACCAGCTATCATAAGGTTTTTGTATTTCTTTACAAATTTTTCTGTGACTACTGCTTTTTCAAAAAACTTCTCCTCAGAAGTCAACTCTTCTTTTACCATCTCTATGTCAGTCTTTAAGCTCAAAAAATATCCTTATATATAAAAAGTTTATAATATTATCGCATTAATTGTTAATATTGTATCAAACTATGATAAAATTGATTACAAATATAAATAAAGGGTACCTCTAAAAACCCTAAAGGAATTGTAATGAAAGTAGATGATGCACTATTGTTAAAACTAGAAAAACTATCTTTTTTAAAAATTAGCGAAGATAAACGAGAAGAAATTAAAGAACAACTTTCAGAGATAGTAACTTTTGTCGACAATCTCAGTACTTTAAATACAGATGGAGTTGAGAGTAACTTTGCAATGAGTCAGAGAAGTACTACACTTCGTGAAGACACTATACAATCAAGCCAAGCTGTAAGTGAAGATATTTTAAGTCATGCACCTAGCAGTGCAGATAACTTTTTCATCGTTCCAAAAATCATAGAGTAGCTAAATAATGATACAAGTTTATGGAATTAAAAATTGCGATAGTGTTAAAAAAGCACTCAAGTTTTTTAAAGAACATGATTTAGAATATACACTTTTTGATTTTAAAACAGAGGATCTTCCATGTGAGAAGATTTCGTCTTGGCTAGAGCACACTGAGATGAAAGTACTGTTTAATGCCAGAAGTACAACATATAGAAATCTTAAACTTAAAGAGATGAACCTTGATGAAGTGGGTCAAAAAGAGTGGTTATGTAAAGAAAATCTACTTATTAAACGCCCTGTTGTTGAGTATAATGATAAAGTAATTGTAGGTTTTAATGAAGAAAATTATCAAAGGAGTTTTTTATGAGTGATGAAATTGAGGGGCAAGTTGCTTCGGGCAAAAAAAGATTAGATATAAAAAAATTGCTAAAGTCAGTTTTAGCATTTAAGTCATCAGATCTCCACCTAGTTGTTGGAAGTGAACCACAGATTCGTATAGATAAAGAGCTTCGTGCCCTTAATCTTCCTGTTTTGGATGCTAAAGATGTTGAGACAATGGCATACTCACTCATCGAAGACAAACAGAAGAAAGAGTTTGAAGAACATAATGAGCTTGACTTCTCTTTTGAGCTTGAAGGTATTGGACGTTTTCGTGCAAACTACTACCGTACTATTCACGGTATTGCTTGTGCCTTTCGTATGATTCCAATTGACATTCCAACACTCGATGAGTATGGAAATCCTCCTATTTTTAAAGAGCTTATCAAAAAAGAAAAAGGGCTCATTCTTGTTACAGGACCAACAGGTTCGGGTAAATCAACGACACTTGCATCAATGCTCCATGAGATAAACCTCACCGAACGCCGACATATCATTACAGTAGAAGATCCAGTGGAGTTTGTACATAAAAATGTAAAATCACTCTTTTCTCAACGTGATGTTGGTAG
>DQSP01000216.1 GCA_015663215.1 Sulfurimonas sp. | reverse complement strand
TCTTTTTTCGTACGGATATTTTTTTTAAGCGAAAAGATGTTTTTATACTCTATGGACTCTATTTCATACTCTTTGTTCTCTTTAGGGAGCTTCACGCGAAACTCATCTCCTACTTCTTTGCCTATCATCGCTTTTGCAAGTGGTGAGTGGATTGAGATAAGTCCATTTTCAGGCTCACTCTCTAAAACACCACATAAGGTATACACTTCTTCATCATTAGTATCTATATTCACGACAGAAACAGTACTTCCAAAACTAACTTTTGTATGAGAATGGAGTGAGGGGTCTATTATTTTAGAGTTTTGTATCATTTTGTTGAGATAAAAGAGTCGTTTATCTATAAAACGCAGCTTCTCTTTTGCAGCATGATAGTCTGCATTTTCACTTCTGTCACCTTGAGCAGCAGCTACTAATTTTTCATGAGCAACTTTTGGCTTCTCCTCTTCTAGTAGATATTTAAACTCTTTTACTAGAACATCATAGCCCTCAAGACTCATAGCTTCTGACATAAAACGAGCTTAATGCTCAAACCCAATTATATAGTAAGTCTCTTTTTTATCTAACTTTTTTACTTTTATCTTAAACTTTTCGCTAAAGTGTTGCACTTTTTCATGTGCTTCAACTCCAAGTTCTGGTGTTTGAGATTCTATTTTTATTTTAAAGTACTCTTTTGAGTTTGAGAGAGCTATGTATGAGCTATTTACCTTGAGATGATCATGGAGATCCATTATATGCTTTTGTATTTTTTCATACCCTACAGTATTTTTTTCAATTGCCTCTAGTTGTTTTAGCAGAGCATCATTTGGTGAATAACCTAATTGTGTTAACATTGCATCTCTTTGCATTTATATTCCCTCTTGTTATATTTTAAAAAATAATATCAGTTTTTTGTAAATATTCAGTATGATTTTATATCTAATGACTATAATTGTACAATACGTTAATAAAAAGAGAGATTATGACTGAAGAAATACTTAAAAAAATCAAACAACTACCACCACTTCCTGAGTCTGCTATGCAGATAGAAGCAGTTTATCAAGATCCAGATAGTAGTTTTAACGACATGGTTAAAATCTTAGAAAAAGACCCTCTTCTTACTGCTGACATCTTAAAAGCGGCAAATTCGCCACTTTATGGTTTTTCTCGTGAGATAAACGCGATAAGTCAGGCAGTTGGTCTATTTGGTATGGGAACTGTTCGTGGTTTTGCTCTCGCAAGTATTGTGAAAAAAAGTTTTAGTCTTGACTTAGCACCTTATGGTATTAGCAACGATATGTTCTCAGCTCTTTCAAAAAAACAACATGGACTTATGACATCATGGTGTATAAGAAAAGAGAACAAGCTTCTTGGCGTTCTTTCTCCTGCTGCGTTTCTTGTAGAAATTGGAAAGGTTCTTATTGCACAGCAAATTATTTCAGAAGGCAAACAAGATGAGTTTGCTCAAGCCCTCAAAGAGCTTCAAGATGTTGAAGCTGCTGAGAGAGAGATTGTAGGAGTAGATACACCTGAAGTCTCTGCAACTATATTTGCTCAGTGGAAGTTTGAAGAGGGTCTTGTTGATGTTATAAGAAACTGTCAAAACCCTGAAAAAGCAGATACTGAGGATGTTCGTCCTGCTCAGATTCTTCATGTAGTTCGTGTTGCCGTTCCTATAAATGGTGTTATCACGGATGAAAGCACTGCACAAGCTAAAGAACTTATAGCGAAGTATTCACTAGACTTAGCAAGTTTTGAAGTGGCAATAGAAAACGCCGCACTCTAGTCATAACATTGAAATCTCTCCTTATACGACTCACACTTGGTGTGAGTGAGTTAGACATCACCCCTGATGAAGCAAAACTTGTAGCAACATGGCTTGCGAAAAAGTACCTCACAAAAAAAGAAAATCAGTATAAATTTAATTCAAAATACCGTGCAGGAACCTTAGGTCTTGTTCAAAAAGAGACTGCATATTTAAATGTAATAGGCGAAAATATTCGTGACCTTTTTATTGAAGACTTAGGTGTAGCAACTACAGGTGACCTCATCATCGCCAAACGTCTTCTTGGTAAACGCGGTACTCCCTCTGCTACGATAGTAGAAATCGTTGGACGTGAGCAGAGTTATAGCATCGCTTATATAATTTTTAAAAATGACCATAAGGCTTTAGTTGATTTAAAAACTGACTTTCCTATAGGGGCTGAACTTACACCAGATGAGTTACAAACATACAAAACAGGCGATGTTTTTAAGGTAGACAACCAAGAAAACAGAGTCCTTGAGTGTCTAGGAAATATCTCTGACCCTTTAGTAGATGAAAAAATAGTCCTAGCTCAGTTTAACAAACATGATGAGTTTGAAGAAGAAGTACTTAAAATCGCTAAGTCATTTAAACCTGTAAAAGCTTCAGAGCATCCTAAAAGAAAAGACCTAAGAGATTTAAATTTTTCTACCATTGATCCTGTTACTGCAAAAGATTATGATGATGCTATCTATTGGGATGATGAAAACTCTACACTTTATGTAGCCATTGCAGATGTAAGTGCTTATGTAAAACCTTTTGGTGCATTAGATAATGAGGCGATATATAGAAGTTTTTCTATCTACTTGCCACATCGTTCTATCCCTATGTTACCACGCCAACTCTCCGAGACTCTTTGTTCTTTGCAACCTCATGTAGATAGACTCGCGTTTGTTTTTGAGATGAAGTTAAATCTTCAAACCTTAGAAGTAGCATCATCAAAAGTTTACGAAGCTCTTATCCACTCTAAACGCCGCTTTAACTATGAAGAGATAGATAAGTTCTTTGAGGGAAAACTAAGTGCACAAAACGAAGATGAAGTGCGAATCTTTGAGTCACTCACAAAGCTACGCCATGTGACAGATATGCTCAAAATCAAGCGTTTAAAACTAGGGTATGACTTCCGTTCAACTGAAATAGATATGAAGATAGATGAAAAGTCTAACTTGGTTTCGACTCATGAAGCTGATGAAACGCCATCACATGCTCTCATAGAGGACTGTATGTTGCTTGCGAACAAAGAAGCAGCGGCACAGTTTGAGAGAGGTATATTTAGAATTCACGAGCCACCAAGCCAGAATAAATTGCAGACTCTCTACCAAGAGCTAGCGGGAATTGGAATGCAAATAGAGATAAAAAACTCTACAAAAGAGACTATTACCAACATCCAAACGCAGGCTAGAGATATGGGCTTAGAGTCTGAAGTCGATACTCTAATCATCCAGTCACAGATGCAAGCGAGATATGCACCACTCAATTCTGGACACTTTGGTCTAGGGTTTGAGCAGTACACTCACTTTACATCGCCTATCCGTAGATACTCTGACCTTATCGTGCATAGACTTCTTAAGGCTATAAACGCAGGAGATACAGAGGAAGGTTCTTATGTTCTTCGTAACATTGAAGCACTTGCAATGACCATTAGTGAAAAAGAGAGAGAAGCGAGTAAAATAGAAAATGAATTTATGGCTCGAAAATATGCAAGATGGGCGAATGACAACCTTGGTAAAGAGTTCAAAGCTCGTATCACGGCGACAGAAGTTGAAGTAAAAGCTGAGATTCACGACACTATCTCTGGTGCTCGTGTGCTCATTACTTCAAATGGAGATATTGCACTTTTTGAAGATGTTATCATTCGCCTTGAAACCGTTGATATAGCTCGTGCAAAGATTTCTGCTATCGTTGTTGGCAAAGTTGATATCTAAGGATGTATAAAAATGAACTAGACTCTGCCATACGAAGTGGTAGTGTAAGTAACTGTTTTGTCTTTTTTGGAGAGAGTCATTTTCTTGTAGATATGTACACAAAAATGCTTACAAATATAGAAGATGCCAACCTTATAAACTTTTACCATAACGAGTATGATTTCAACTCTGCAAAAGCACACCTTTCACAAGGATCTCTCTTTGGTGATAGAAATATTCTGGTCATAAAGAGTGAAAAAAAAGTACCTAAAAAAGAGTTAGATATTCTTTTAGGATACTGTGAGAAAAATCCTGACAATATTTTTGTTTATGCTTACTATGGAAGCGATCACAAAACTTATAACAATAAAAAAAACTTTTCAAAAACAAAAGCGATGGCTGTGCGTTTTTTCCATCCTAAAGATTATGAAGCACAAAACATTGTCCTCCAAGTGGCGCAAGAAAAAAATGTAAACATTGACAAGTTTACAGTGGCACACCTCCTCCAAATTCATAACAATGATGTAGCACTTAGTTGTAACGAAATAGAAAAATTTCGTGTTTTTGATAGGGCTATCACGACCAAAGATGTAGATTCACTTGTTTTTGGTTTAGCTGAAGTAAATCTCGATGATTTTATAAAAAAGTTACTTCTAAAAAAAGACTTCAAAGATGACCTTAAAAACATAACAGAACATGGCGAAGATGAGATACGAGTTTTAACAGCTATAACCTCATACCTCACACAGTTATATATGTTTAACATTTACATCCGTGTTAATGGTGCACCAAATGCCTTAGAAATTTTAGGCTACCCTGCTCCAAAGTTTGTAGTTGATGAAAAAGCAACTCAGTCTATAAAGATAAAACCATACACCTATGCAAAACTTCATGAACTCCTCCTTGATAGCGAGCTTAAGATGAAGAGTGCTCATATAGATAAGGGTGCTATTTTACTCTCTACTCTTATAAGAATGCAAAAACTACTCTAACAAATTTCCTACTTTTAATAAGACCTCAGCACTCTTAGTATATAATCGCATATTAATTAATCCATAAAGGAATTACCATGCGCGGTTATAAGATTTTTGCAGGTTCTGCAAGTGTAGATTTTGCTAAAGAGATTTGTCAGGTTCTTGATGTGCCATTAGGAAAAGCTGATATTAAAAAGTTTAGTGATGGAGAGATTTCAGTACAAATTGCTGAATCTGTTCGTGGTCGTGATGTTTTTATAGTTCAAAGCACTGGTGCCCCATCAAACGATAACCTTATGGAACTACTCATAATGACAGATGCACTTAAACGCTCATCTGCTCAAAGTATCACAGCAGTTGTTCCTTACTATGGTTATGCTAGACAAGACCGTAAAGCTGCTCCTCGTGTACCTATCACTGCAAAACTTGTAGCAAACCTTTATGAGACTGCAGGTATTGACCGTGTTATTACTATGGACCTTCATGCTGGTCAGATCCAAGGTTTCTTTGATATTCCTGTTGATAATCTTTATGGAAGTATTACATTTGAGCACTACATCAAGTCTAAAAACCTTAAAAATCCTATTATCGCTAGTCCAGATATCGGTGGTGTTGCTCGTGCTCGTTACTTTGCAAAACGCATGGGTTTAGAGATGGTTATCGTTGATAAACGCAGAGAAAAAGCAAATGAAGCTGAAGTTATGGGAATTATCGGTGATGTTAAAGGCTATGATGTCATTATGATAGATGATATGGTCGACACTGCTGGAACTATGGTAAAAGCCGCAACTGCTCTTAAAAACAAAGGTGCAACTTCTGTTATGGCATGTGCAACTCACGGTGTACTTAGTGGAAAAGCATATACTAACTTAGAAAATGGTGAGTTAGATGAGTTAATCATCACAAACACACTCGACACAAAAGAGCATTCTAAGATAAAAGTCTTAACAGTAGCTCCTCTTTTTGCAGAAGTTATTCGCCGCGTTTATCATAACGAAAGCGTTAACGGTCTGTTTGAGTAGGAAGTAAATTGAAAAACATTAGAAACTTCTCCATCATTGCACATATTGACCATGGTAAGAGTACTTTAGCCGACCGTATTATCCAAGAATGTGGTTCTGTAAGCGAACGAGAAATGTCTACTCAGATGATGGACACTATGGAGATTGAGCAAGAACGCGGTATAACTATCAAAGCACAGTCTGTTCGTTTAGACTATGTAAAAGATGGTGAGCACTACATACTCAACCTTATAGATACACCGGGACATGTTGACTTCTCTTATGAGGTTGCAAAATCTCTTGCTTCTTCTGATGGTGCTTTGCTTATCGTAGATGCGGCACAGGGTGTTGAAGCCCAAACTATTGCAAATGTTTACTTAGCCCTTGATAATGACCTTGAACTCATTCCCGTTATAAATAAGATTGATTTACCAGCTGCTGATCCTATTAAAGTTGCAGAAGAGATAGAGACTTCTATCGGTATCGATGCAACTGATGCTTGTTTAGTATCTGCAAAAACAGGTGTAGGGATTCATGAACTCATCGATGCCATAGTAGATAGAGTTCCTGCTCCTGTTGGTGACCCTGAAGCTACTACAAAAGCTATCATTTATGACTCTTGGTTTGACCAGTACTTAGGAGCACTTGCTCTTGTTCGTGTTTTTGATGGTACTGTTAAAAAAGGTCAAAACATCAAACTTATGTCTAATGGTGAAGAGCACCAAATACTCGACTTATTGTACCCACATCCTATGAAAAAGATCAAGACGAAAGTAATAGAATGTGGTGAAATTGGTATAGTTGTTTTAGGTCTTAAAGAAGTAAGTGTTATCAATGTTGGTGATACTATTACCGATGTGAAAAATCCAACTGCAGAGCCTGTTGGAAAATACGAACCTGCAAAACCATTTGTATTTGCAGGAATTTTTCCAATAGATACTGACAAGTTTGAAGATCTTCGTGATGCACTTGATAAACTCAAACTAAATGACTCTTCTCTCTCTTATGAACCTGAGACTTCAGTAGCACTTGGTTTTGGTTTTCGTGTTGGTTTTCTTGGAATGCTGCATATGGAAGTTATAAAAGAGCGTTTAGAGAGAGAGTTTAACCTTGACCTCATTGCTTCTGCTCCATCGGTTATATATAATGTATACCTCAGTAATGGTGATCTTGTAAATGTTCAAAACCCTTCACAGCTCCCAGAAGTAAATAAAATTGACAGAATCGAAGAACCTTATGTTAGAGCTACTGTTATAACTCCAGCTGAATACTTAGGAAACATCATAACTCTTCTTGTAAGCAAACGCGGTACTCAAACTAAAATGACTTACTTAAATGAAGATAGAGTTATGCTTGAGTATGAAGTACCTATGAATGAAATAGTTATGGACTTTTACGATACTTTAAAGTCTATCTCAAAAGGTTATGCATCTTTTGATTATGAGCCTATTGACTTTAAAGTAGGTGACCTTGTGAAACTTGACATCAAAGTAGCAGGGGAAGCTGTCGATGCACTCAGCATCGTAGTCCCTCGTAATCAAGCACTTTCACGTGGTCGTATACTTGTGAAGAACATGAAAGAGCAAATCCCTAGACAACTTTTTGAAGTAGCGGTTCAAGCCTCTTTAGGTAGCCAGATTATCGCAAGAGAAACTGTTAAGTCTATGGGTAAAAATGTTACTGCCAAGTGTTATGGTGGAGATATTACCCGTAAACGTAAGCTTTTAGAAAAGCAAAAAGCGGGTAAAAAACGTATGAAGTCTATAGGAAAAGTGCAACTACCACAAGAGGCATTTATGTCAGTCCTCAAAATGGACTAAAAGTTTACTATGCGCTGTTTGATGTGCGAGAGTTTATCACTTAAGCATATCTGCAAAAGCTGTCAAAGCACATATCTAAAACCTTCTCTCTACAAGCGCCATCTTCAAGATGGCACACTTGTTCTCTCATTTTATAAGTACGATGACATCAAAGACCTGCTCCACACAAAACATACCGACATCGGTTTTTATATCTATAATATTTTAGCAAAAAATTCTCTAAAAAAGTTTGCTAATACTTTTAACATGCAAGACACATTTGTCTCCATAGCCGTTGACGATAATCCTGATGAGAACTACTCTCATACTGCTATACTCAACAGAGTGCTAAACTCATCAAGAATCAAGCCAGTATACAACAAACTCCTAGCACAAGACAGTGTTTCCTACTCTGGAAAAAGTAGAGCTTACAGACTAGCAAACCCAAGAAACTTTCATCTAAAAGCATTTAAACAAAAAAATGTGATTTTAGTAGATGATATTATAACTACGGGAACGACTCTACTAGAAGCTGTTAAAATTTTACAAGCATCAGACAAAGAAGTGTTTTTATGTCTAACACTCTGTGATGTAAGTCCTTAGTTAAAAATAACACCAACTTCAGAATATCAAAAAGAGGGCTAATGTGAGGCAAAATCAGAAGGAGC
>DQSP01000257.1 GCA_015663215.1 Sulfurimonas sp. | reverse complement strand
TTCTTGCAGGTTATCCAATGGAAGATATCGATGTGACTCTATATGAGGGTTCTTACCATGATGTTGATTCAAATGAGATGGCATTTAAACTTGCTGCTTCTATGGGTTTCAAAGCTGCTTGTCGTATTGCAAGACCTGCAATACTTGAGCCAATGATGAAAGTTGAAGTTGAAACTCCTGAAGAAAATATGGGTGATGTTATCGGTGACCTTAACCGTCGTCGTGGACAAATCAATTCTATGGGTGATAGAGCTGGTAGTAAAATTGTTGATGCTCATGTTCCTTTATCTGAAATGTTTGGTTACTCAACTGACCTTCGTTCAGCTACTCAAGGACGTGCGACTTACTCTATGGAATTTGATCACTATGCTGAAGTTCCTAAAGCAGTATCTGAAGAGATTCAGAAAAAACGTAACGGTTAGTATCTACTCTAACTACTAACTTTTACACTTTATTCTCCTTTTGGAGAGTAAACCTTTCCTTTATCTAATCAAAAACTGCTATAATTATAAAAAAACTTAGGCTTCTTATGTATAAATTAATTTTAATAACACTACTAACAACTCTTTTAAATGCACATAATCCAAAACCATATGCTGTTTTAGGCGATGTAATCTACAATAATGTAAATAATATTGAATCTTTAAAGCAGATAGAGAGTTATTCGCTCTATTTAGATGATATTGAGAAGTATGTAACTGCAGTACATGAAACTAAAGAAGAAGGGTACACATTAGAAAAGTCTGCTACAAGCAAACTAAAAAAAGAGTACCTGAACAAACTTCGTGCACTTTCTAAAACAAATGATTACTATTTAAGAAGTATCAAAAACCAATATAAAGAATCTATGAAAAAAGATAATTTTAAACTTTTTTCACAAATTATCAATAGTGGACTCATTGATACAAATAAGAATAAAAAAGAGATTATTGATTATTATTACAAAAATAAAGAACAAATTGATTCTACAGGTATTATAGATAAGCTTTTAGAAGAAGATGCAAGACTTAAAAGACAAAAAGAGAGTGAAAAAAAGCGCTATAAAACAAAAAAACAGTTACAAGAAGAGAAAATAAAGCGTATACGTGAGAATGATAAAGCACAACAAAAGAAGCTTGAAGAAGATCTTCAAAAAGATGTTAATAATAAAAAAGAACAAATTAGAAAAGTTCAAAAAAGAGAACTTGCTAACTAAGCAATAGCTTATTACTTAGAACCACTCATATCTCTCATGCTCATTTGGTCTATCTTTGAGTGTTAAGTAGGGTTTGTATTGAGACTTGTAAGAGAGTGAAGGGCAATCCTCCACATAGTATCCTAAATATATCCATGATTTATTCGTATTCTTAGCAAGTTTGATTTGATTGTAAAGTGAAAACTTTCCTAAAGACAGATATGAGTAGTCTGGATCGTAGAAAAAATATATTGATGATATGCCATCTTCTAAAACATCTATTAAATCTACTGCAACTAAAGTGTTTTCATCATAGTAGAGTACTTCATAACCAAAATCTTCATGACCTGCAACAAAAGAGCTATGGTAGTTCTCAGGAGAAGTTTCTGTGTACTCCCAAGCTTTTTTATCGCTCATGTGTAAATGATACTTTTTAAATATTTTCATATGCTCTCTTGTGAGAGTTGGTTTTTGTATGTATGAGGTAAGGTGCGAAGCTTTTTTGAGGATTCTTCGAGCTGATTTACTAAAACTATAGTTCTCAACATCTATTTTAATACTCTGACATTCGGTACAATCTCCACATATAGGTCTAAAATACATCTTACCAAAACGGCGAAATCCTCTCTCGACTAAAGCTTCACAAGACTCAGCATCACATTCATCTATCATTTTGTAATGTGTTTTTTGTTCACGTTCATCTAAGTAAGAGCATTTATCCTCTATAAAAAATTCTTTAAGTAAATTCATAGTGGGATTTTGACATAATTTGGCTAATAAATAGCAAAAAGGAAAGCGATGGAGTATTTTTTAAAGTACCAGCAAACTATACTGAGAGTTTTTGGTGGTTTTTTACTTCTAGTAGGTTTTGTAATCCATTTTTGGACTCTACCTCAAAAGGGAGTAAGTCAAAATGAGAGAGCATCTGCTAACTTGGCAAGAATGGATGCAAGTGTACAAGGGAAGGGTAGTCCAAACCAAAGCAAAGCTAAAGCAGACAGTTCAAAATTTTTAAAAGAGTTAAAAGGAGAACAAGCTAAACAGGTGGAGTACTTAACTATTTTAGTTATGATTTTAGGGATTGGTTCACTGGGCTATAGTTTTATTAAGAAAAAAGAGCAAGAGGCATAAAAGTGTTTTATTGCTTATTCTGAGCGATTAAAACACCTTCTATCATTTTATCTATATCTCCATCTAAAATAGCAGAGATGTTTGATAGTGCTTCATTTGAACGTGTGTCTTTAACCTGCTGGTATGGTTGCATAACATAAGAGCGTATCTGATGCCCCCAACCTATTTCGCTTTTTGCTACACCATCTTTTTGTGCCTGTTGCTCTTCGAGTTCTAACTCATACAGTCTTGACTTCAACATCTTCATTGCAGTCGCTTTATTCTTATGCTGGCTTCTATCGTTTTGGCACTGAACAACGACCCCCGTTTGTATATGAGTCAAACGAATGGCAGATTCTGTTTTGTTTACATGTTGACCACCTGAACCACTAGCACGGTAAGTATCTATTCTAATGTCTTTGTCTTCTATGACAATGTTAATGTCATCATCCACTTCAGGAGAGACCATAACAGAACTAAAAGATGTATGGCGTTTAGAATTAGAATCAAAAGGGCTTATGCGGACAAGTCTATGGATACCATTTTCCACTTTGAGATAACCATAAGCATTCTCACCCTTAACAATGAAAGAAACATCCTTAATCCCAGCCTCTTCACCATTTTGGTAGTCAAGTATCTCAACACTAAAGCCACGTCTCTCAGCCCAGCGTTTGTACATTCTTAAAAGCATT
Source organism: Sulfurimonas sp. (assembly GCA_015663215.1). GTDB lineage: Bacteria > Campylobacterota > Campylobacteria > Campylobacterales > Sulfurimonadaceae > Sulfurimonas. Next base: position 5,297 of record DQSP01000257.1, on the reverse strand, counting down.
TCAGCCCAGTCTTGACTTTCAGTACCACCAGCACCAGGGTGAATGGATACTATGGCATTGTTAGCATCACTCTCACCACTGAGAAGGACTTCTATCTCCATGCTTCTTATCTGCTCTTGGAGTGCATCAGCATCTTCATAAAGAGCATTTAAAGACTCTTCATCATTTTCTTCTTTCGCCATCTCATAAAGCTCACTTGCATCAGTTACAGCATTATTTGCGAGAGCATATTTATCTAACTTACGCCCAAGTTGTGTTTTCTCTTTTTGGACTTTAGCCGCGTTTGCTGCATCATTCCAAAAGTCTTGATCACTTTCTAACTCTTCTATATCTTTAAGTTTTGCTTTGATTTTATTTGGTTCAACAACATCTGTGATATTACTCATTTTTAAAGTTATATTTTTTAAGAGTTCTGTATATTCGTAATTATCCATAAAATGCCCTATATTTGTTATAATGTCGATTATATTATATGTGGACTTAAAATGAAGATTATCTCTGATGTAAATGAATTAAAAACTTACCTAAGAAAAAAAAATAAAACTATTGGTTTTGTGCCTACTATGGGAGCACTCCATGATGGACATCTCTCTTTAATCAAACAATCAAAAAAAGAGTGTGAATTAACTGTGGTTTCTATCTTTGTAAATCCTACACAGTTTTTAGCAGATGAGGACTTAGACAAGTACCCTTCTCGTGATGAAGCCGATAAAAAGATATGTAAGTTTGCAGGTGTAGATGTAGTCTTTTTACCTCAAGTAAAAGATATATATGGTGCTGATGAAGTGAGTCTAGCTGCACCAAATGTAAGAGGTTTTGTACTTGAAGGTGCAACAAGACCAGGGCATTTTGATGGTGTCCTCACAGTAGTAAACAAACTTTTAAATATTGTAAACCCAGACTTTGCATACTTCGGTAAAAAAGATGCCCAACAGTTAAACCTCATAACACTCATGGCAAAACAGCTTTTTATGGATGTGCAAATAGTTGCAGTGGACACAGTTAGAGAGAGTGATGGACTTGCTTTGAGTAGTAGGAATATCTACCTGAGTAAAGAGCAAAGAAAAGAAGCTCTAAAAATCTCACTCTCTCTTTATGAAGCTTCAAGAATGGTACAAAAAGATGTGTATGATGTAGCCATGATTAAAGAAGCTATGCTAGAGATACTCAAACCACTTGAGATAGGTTATGTAGAGATACTCAACCGCGAGTTTGAGATAGTGGAGTCCGTAGAAATAGGGAACACTATAGTTTTAGTGGAGGCCTTGGTAGGAACTACCCGGCTGCTTGATAACATCTGGCTTTAAGTAACCATCTTCGATGAGAATATCAACGGCTTTTTTAAAGATAGGGACAGCTGTTTGTGAAGCAAAGTGACTCTTGGTAGGCTGTACAACTATAACACCAATGGAGTAGTTTTTAGTTTCATCATTTGCAAAACCCATAAACGCAGTGTTGTATTTATGTACATATTGACCTTTTTCAACTATGTGAGCCGTTCCTGTTTTACCACCGATGATTAAACCAGCAGTGCGAGCTTTCTTTCCTGTTCCCACACTTACTGTTTTTATAAGAATTTTTTTCATTCTTTGAGCCGTTGCACTCGAGATAACCTGAACCTGCTCTTCATAAGGCATTTTTTCTAAAACACCCCTCTCATTTATTAAACCACTCACAAGTTTGGGGTAGACCATTCGGCCATTGTTGTTAAAAGCACTATATGCTCTCATGATTTGCATAAGGTTTGCTCTCATACCATAACCATAAGAACATGTTGCTTTGTATATTTCATTATCAAGTCTTTTCGAGCTTGGCACTGAACCAACTTTTTCATAAATAAGGTCAGGAGTAGACTTCTCTCCAAATCCAAAATTTTTAAGCCCCTCATGAAACTCATAACCAGAGAGTTTTTGTGCGAGTTGTGCTATACCTACATTTGATGAGTAGACTATTACATTCTCAGCAGAGAGCCAGTCAAACTTATGCTCATCTGTGATTACCTTACGGCCTATTTTAAAGCGACCATTATGCCCATTGACTAAGTCATAAGGATTTACAAGACCCTTCTCGAGCAAGAGAGAAAAAGTGATAGGTTTTATAACACTACCTGGTTCAAAACTATACTCTATCATACCCGCATTTAAAGAGGGATAATCACTGCGTTTGATGTGTTTTGGTAAGAAACGATTGGAACTTGCGATTGCATATACATCACCATTGTTTGAGTTCATTATGGAGAGCATTATCTGTTTTGCTTTTAGTTCACTTTTCATACTATCGAGCATTTTTTCTATTTTTATCTGCAAAGAAACAGGTATGGTAAGTTTTAAATTAAGTCCATCTATCTCCGCTTTTGTAAATGAGTCTTTGTTAAGGATGATGTAGGAGTTCACATCGCGTTTACCACGACTGGAACCATTTTGAGCCGCACGTAGTTCTCCATCGAAGCGTTTTTCAAGGCCTTTTACCCCACTTACAGAAGTATAACCAGACTCTTCTAGCTTATGTGGATAGCCCATGATGGGTGTAAGTAGTTTACCATAAGGGTACTCACGACTCTCCCCACTCTCTATAACACTCAGACCATGAACAGAACGAAGACCTGTTTTTGCATTTTTAAGCTCTAAAAAGACTTTAAATCGTCGAAGTTCACGGGCGAGTTTTTTTAAGTAGTGTGCTTGAATTTGTGAAATTTTATAACTCAGAACTACGACACCTTTTTTCTGAGAGAGTTTTTGCTCAATGACTTTAGTAGATATACCAGAGTAAATACTAAATAGTTGGGTAAAGAGTTCTTTTTTCTCAGGATCAATATATCGAGTGTTTACTACTGCTTTATAGAGTTTTTTTGTAGTGGCAAGATGAAAACCATCAGCACTTATGATGTCTCCTCGAATAGCACGAGAGCTTTCTTTGGCATAAATACTAGGCAAATGACGAGATTTTACAACAGTCAGAAACATTACGGATAAAAAGATTATAAACCCTAAAGAGATTAGGGCATAAAGAAGGAGTATTTTTTTGCTTTTGTTATAATTTACCATAGAGGAATTATAGCTGAGTTCTACCTAATTCTTTATATGCATTGAGTGCTTTGTTTCGAATCTCAAGCATGAGTTTCATGTTAAGTTCAGCTTTACCGATGGCAATAGCCGCTTGATGTAAGTCTTTTACCTGACCAGTAGCGATGTCAGCAACTGCAACATCTTTTTCAAGTTGTAGTTCATTTATCTCTGTAAGTGCTGATTTTAAGTGCTTAGCAAACTGTTCTCCACCAGGAGTTTGAAGTTTTGACTTCTCTTTGAGTAAGTCAGCAGTGCCAAGACCAGAAATATTTCCTATGTTACTCATAATTGTCTACTCTCCTTTACTGAAATAGTGTTAAAGCACTATTTGCCATATCTTTAGAACTTTGAAACGCAGCAACATTTGCTTGGTAAGAGCGTGTTGCTTCTACTAAATCGGCCATTTCTATAACAGGATTAATGTTAGGGTATGCAACATAACCATTTGTATCTGCATCAGGATGATTTGGCTCAAACTTCATTCTTGGTTTAGAATCATCACGTGATATCTTGTCAATAATTACACTCATTATAGCAGGATTTACTACTTTACCAAAACTACCTTCATTAAGTGGGTCTTCGTATGAAGCACTTTTTGTCATACCACTAAGTGCTTCATTGAACTTATCGTTAAAGTTTATAGCACGAAAAACTACTTCTTTACGTCTATAAGGTCCACCTTCGGCTGTTCTTGTCGTTTGTGCATTAGCGATATTACTAGATATTGTATTTACCCGTACACGTTGTGCAGAGAGTCCATATCCGGCAATGTCAAAACTACTTAAAAAATTACTCATCTATTTATCCTTAACGTACATTTCTAGAAGCATCAATAACACTCATGTAAATTCCAGCATCTTTTTTCTTTGCAGCAACAAGAGCATTAAACATGATAGAGTTTTTACTCATTTCTGTTGTTTCTACATCTATGTCTACACTGTTACCATCATTACGAGCCATATGCCCATCTCTAAAGTATACCGTTGGGACAAAAGAGTTACTCTGTGCCTTTGGTTTTAGGTGTGATGCATCTGTTTGTGCCATCTTCAGTGTGTTCGAATCACTCTTTAAAAGCATAGCCTTTTTTTGTATAAGTGCCTGCTCAAAGTTGATATCTCTTGGTTTATAGTTAGGAGTGTCCGCGTTTGCTATGTTAGAAGCTATCATATCTTGACGCATAGAACGGTAAGTCATAGCATCGTTAAGTAGTTTTCCTGTTCGTGATACTGATACACCCATCTCTATCTCCTCTTATATTGTATAAATATAACAAGCATTTTTTATTCCATTTATGTATTATCTAGTAAATTCATATATAAAGAGAGAAGTTCTGTATATTTAAGCAAAGTTTAATATAAATAGGCACATAATGGTTGTTAAGGTTACTAGTGTAATCCAAATATTTTATTTACAAAGGAGTTCTTATGAAAAGAGCTGGTTTTACAATGATCGAATTGATCTTCGTTATCGTTATTTTAGGTATTTTAAGTGCTGTTGCACTTCCAAAATTTATTGGTGTTTCTGAGCAAGCACAAGCAAGTAGATGTCAAGCAGTAGTGGGTACCTTAAATCGTACGGTTGGACCTGCAATGTGGTCAGATTCATTACTAAATGGTAATGGAGGTTCGCTAATTGCTGGTACAGCAGCACCTTACGACTCTGCGGCTCATGCAGCAGCAGAATTGGTAAAACAAATTGATCTTCCAGCAGACTGTAATGCATCTGTTGCAGCTAATTGGTTTAGTACTACGCCTGGCGGTGGTGGAACTATTACTATCGGTTCTAAGAGTTATAAAGTAGCATTTACGGATGGTAATGCTACAAGTGCAGCTATTTGGGAATGGATTCAGCAATAAGCTAAATACTTTCCTATATTCCCACTTTCTTTGTGGGAATATCTTAAAAATAAAGATAAAGGGGTCAGACCCTATATGGAAACTTTTCTTAAAGGAATATTGTGCCTAGAAGAGAGAGAATAACTGAACCTGGGTGTTACCATGTTATCAGTCGTGGTGTTGAGAAGCGGGATGTTTTCCTTGATGAGCAAGACTATAACTATTTTTTAGATATCCTACTAGAAATATTTAAAAAGTATAGTGTAACTCTTCACTCCTTTACACTAATGTCCAATCACTACCACTTACTACTTCAAATGCATGAACATAATATTTCTGATGTTATGAGAAGGGTAAACTCACTTTACTCTATCTATTTTAATAAAAAATACGAAAG
>DQSP01000153.1 GCA_015663215.1 Sulfurimonas sp. | reverse complement strand
TAGTCTATAAATACCCTAAAATACGAACTCCAATACTTTTTTTAATCTAGATTAAAAAAAGTATTGGAGTTCGTATTTTAGGGTATTTATAGACTATCTTGGATTGATTGAGATTGAAGGATGGATGGGGTAGAGGGATTCGAACCCCCGAATGCCAGTACCAAAAACTGGTGCCTTACCGCTTGGCCATACCCCATCATTCGTAAAAGTTATAAATTGGTTGCGGAAGCAAGATTTGAACTTGCGACCTTCGGGTTATGAGCCCGACGAGCTACCGAACTGCTCTATTCCGCGACATTTAAACAATATTTTCTAAAAAGTATAACTTATTAGATGGCGAAATTATAACAGTAAAAAGTTAGAAAAAGCTTAAAAAGTAGGGCAGTGCTTGCTTTTTAGCTAAATTCTTTTTTTTAGTCGATTTGAATACCTGATGCAACCATATACATAGGAGAATTACGTATATTTGACATCGCGTTACAGCTTCCTACAGCAAAACCATAGAGACCATTTTCTTCTATAAGTGTTATACCACTGAATGTGTCAAGGTAAGCTAGTGTATCTCTGTTAAGTATTTTAGAAGACTCTATACCAGTAAATGTAATTTTGACTACATATATGTCTTGTTCATCTTCATCTTGTTCTGTAAGAGTGATAACCTTTGAGTTCTCAGGTATGTTTATAACAGAACGAATCTGTGTACCTCTAAAGTTGTCATATTTTTCTAACAGTGTATTAATTTCTTGCATTATTTTCCTTTGTGTAATTATAGTTTAAGTCGCTATTTTTAATCATCATCGTCGTCGTTGAGACCCAAATTTTCTATAAATTGCTCTGCTATTACATCAGCTTTTTTATAAAATTTATCTGCTATACTCGGGATAAAGTATTTGTTAGTAGTCTCTTTAAATAACTTTAACCATTGTTCAAATGTTTCATGGTAGATGGGACCTAAAAATGCATGAGGAGGAAAAGGATCGCCACTATACCCAGGCTTACCAATCATCATCAAAAGCCAGAAGTCATCTAATGTATGAAGATGTTCATGCCATTTTCCATTTGTTAAGTCACTTCCTAAAGAGTTAATAAAGTAAGGACCTACCTTATCGTCTTTGAGTACAACAGCATAAAACTCATGCACTAGTGTATGTATGGTATCTCTGTTGACTACATCATAAGGTATTGTTTCATCATTATTCATATTATCTTCTCCTGTTATTGTTGTTTTAGATATTTAAAGCACAGTCATTTTCAATAAGAGTATCTAACCAAACTATATGCTCTTGCATTAGTGCTAGCCTATTGTATAACAAATCTAACTCATTAAGAGATGTTAAGCTTAGAATCTCTTTTGGAAGTGTTGTTAAGCTATTCTTCCAAAGTGTTAGTTTCTTTAAGTTCTTTAACTCTCCTATAGAGCAGGGGAGAGATTTTAGTTTGTTTTTTCCAAGTTCTAAAGTCGTCAGTGATTTAAGTGCACCGATTTCTTGAGGTAAAGTTATGAGAAAGTTTTCTTGCAGTAACAAAAGTTTTAGTTTTGAAAGCTTCGTAATCTTCTCAGGTAGTTTTTGGAGCCTATTTCCTGCTACATAGAGTTCTTCTAACTTATCTAGTTGACCTATCTCATCTGGTAAAAAAGAGAGTTGATTTCCTAAGAGATAAAGCTTTTTTAAATTCTTTAAGTTGCCGATCTCTTTTGGAAGTTGGGTGAGTTGACAGCCCAAAAGATTTAACTCTTCTAACTCAAGTAATTTACTCTTATCTCTTGGTAAACCTCTAAAGTATCCTGCATTTAAGTAAGAGTCATGCTCAATCCACTCTAAGTCAGAAATACTATTCTCATCTGCCCACTTATAGAGAGTGTCAATCCAATCAGTGTTTATATATTTACTTGTGGAATCCAAGCATAATTCCAAATAATTTATCCTCAATAAGTCCCATTTTTGCAGAAGTCATTAAGTTGTTTTCTTGATAGTACTTCAGTAGTTCTGACGCATCTTGACCTGACATCATTGCTTGGTAACCAAGTGCAGCATGTACTTCATTTTCAGTAACTTCTACACCCTCTTTGGCTGCTAAAGCCTCAACGATAAGAGCTATCTTAATACTGTCACGTGCAGCCTGTCGTACAGACTCACGTAGCTCCATAAACTTATCCTTATCTTCCATAAACTCTTTATGTTGTTCTTGAGTATATCCTCTAATCTTTTCACGAACTTTTGCATCTATTTCTTGTTCTATTATATTGTTAGGAAGTGTAAAGTCATACTTAGAAAGTAATGCATCAATCATTTTAGGCTTAACCTCATTCATATAAACGTGTGAAAGTTCTTCTGAAGTAATTTGGTCTGCAAATTTTTCTTTGAGTGTCGTTAGTGTTGCATTATCATCACTCAGTATTTTTTTAGCAAAAGCATCATCTGGTGTTTGAGGATGTTGCTCTTGAATCTCATGAAGGGTAACAACAAACTTAGCTTCTTTACCTGCTAAGTCTTCAGTGTGATAGTCATCAGGAAAACTAAGAATTACATCTTTAGTTTGGCCATACTCCATACCAATAAGTTGCTCCTCAAATCCAGGAATAAAAGAATTTGAACCTATTTTAAGGTTGAATTTTTCTGCATTTCCACCCTCAAATGCTTTACCATCAATAAAACCTTCAAAGTCAATTACAGTAACATCATCATTTTCAACTGCTCTAGGAGTTGGTATAGGTGTAAACGGTGCTTGTTTAAGGACAAACTCTGCAAGTTTTTTTTCTATCTCCTCAGGTGCAGCAACTGGTTTAGTAAATAGAGGAGTTATCTCTTTGTAGTTAATATCTGTATGAACTTTAGGACTTGTTGAAAGTTCTACCTCAAAAAAAACTTCATCTTTTCTCTGCTCATATTTTTTTAGACCTGGTTGACCTAATATACTCTCAACCGGGATGTTTGCTTCTGCTATACCGGCAGCTATAAAATCTTTAAAAACTTCTCCTGCTGCATCTTGTTCAATCGTTTTATCAGTTGGGGTCTCTTCTGTTTTTTTTTCTTTTGATATTTCTAGTTTTCGTTTTTCAACTTTTTCTTTTATAAGAGAATTTTCAACTGTACCACTTAAAATATAGTTTATATCGTCTATCTTTTCTACTGTTACTTTCACTAGAGTCCTTTTAGTTTTAATTGTCTAATTTTAGCATTATTGTATAAAAATAACTTTTTAATTTATAGAAGTTTTATTAATTAAAATAATTTAGTGTTTTATGAGGTTTTAAAAAGGGTGGATTTGTTCTTATATAAGATTAGATAGAAGTGAGAGAATAAAGTCACCCAAAGAAGGGTGACTAAATTTGAAAGTGACTACCCTTCGTGACCAGCCATTTCCATTGTGATACAGTTACGGTCAAGCATATCTGTACAAACATATACACATAGTGCACACCCTTTACATCTATCCTCATCAACCCAAGATGTGTTACCATCTTTGTTGAACATAAGCGTATTTGCTTCTGGACAATATAATGTACAAGTGTTACACTTGTACTCAGCACACATATCAGAGTTAACTTTTGCTACATAATACATTTATAAATTCCTTATACTTTTAGTCTAACGATTAACTCGCTACCAGTTATATCAATTGTGTCTGCCATTTCAAATGTTTTATTAATAACATTCATATTTGCTGTGAGTAATTGCTCTTTTTTCTTGAACTTTTTCTCGATAGCAGAGTCAAGTGAAGCAGTACCACCAGATGCAACGAAAGAGTTTCCTAGGAATCTCTCACGAACTGCAGCTTCGATATGGCTAGTATTTACAAGTTTCGTAAGACCAAGAAGCATACCCATCATTGCCATGTTTGTTGCAAGTTCAGTACCGGCAATTTTCAGTGCTAGTGCAGTTGCATCAAACTGAACAACAGTTGCGTTTAAGTCATTAAGTACTTTTGTATCATCTTCAGTAAGAACATCAAAGTCAGTATTGATGATGATTAAAGAGTTAGGCTTAAGACCAGTATAAAATGGCATAGTATAAGACTTACCATGTGTTACAACTTGTGAGTGGTAAATCATGATAATATCTGGGTAAATTACTTCACCCACTTCATATATTGGTTCTGTTGATGCTCTTACATAAGCTTCAACAGGTGCCATTCTTTTCTCAGAACCAAAAAATGGTACTAGAGATGCATAGTTACCTGCATTATCAAGACATGCACCAAGGATGTGTGCAGTTGTAACAACACCTTGACCACCTAATCCAGAAATACGTATATTATATCTTTTTTTCTCAGCCATATTAATTTACCGCCTCTGCTACTTTTGCAGCTTTTCTTGCTTTTCTTGCAGCTTTTTCTTCGCCTTCAACACGCTCGATTACTATTTTAGCTTCATCAGTCATGTACTCATCAAATTTGAATCTACCTTTACCAAGTTCAATTGCATCAGCAAAAACATCTTCAGTAGGAATAGAATACTCAATATTACATGAAGTATATGCATGGATAAATGTTGGACCAACTTCACGAGCTACGAAGATTGCTCTTCTAATAACTTTTGCAGCAGCTTTAATGTTAGTTGGTGACATTCTTACAATATAAACACAACCAGCAGCTTTAGCTAAATCAGTAGCAGGCATTTTCTCGAAGTCTTTACCCATTGGAGCCATCTTAAGAACAGCACCTTTTGGAGACATACCAGATGATTGACCACCAGTATTTCCGTAAACTTCATTGTCAAGCATGATTGTAGTGAATCTTTCACCACGAATCCATGAGTGCATAGTCATAGAAAAACCGATATCCATAGTACCACCGTCACCGGCAATAGTAATAACATC
>DQSP01000136.1 GCA_015663215.1 Sulfurimonas sp. | reverse complement strand
ACAGGTATGACATCATCATCTACAATAGTAATACTTCTGTTTGTATCTTCACCCACTTTAAGCAAAAATGTTTCATCATCTTCACCAATAATATCACCTATAATAGGAATTCTAAGATACTTACGTACCTCACCAGCTTCAAAAACAAGTTCTCCACTTATGTGAGTATAATCCACATTTTTAGTAGCCGTTTTGGCTTCTGTTTCATAGTTATACTTCATCTGCACAGGAAGTGCTTCATTTAAAACAACTTCAACCAAAAGGTTTTTGCTTCCACTGTCTCCCTCTGATATATCTCGTGCATAAATAGCTAATGAATCATCAAGTTCACGCTCTAGTATAGTAACATCTACACAACTAATGTTATTTTTATTCTCAATCAAGGCAATACAGACACTTTTACTACCAAGGGTCTCAAAAGTATATTCATAATTTAGTACATTTTTAGCTACCTCTACATCATCAACTAACCAAATCGTATCTCCTGCTGTAGGTAGTGTTTTCTTTGCTATAAATTCAAATACTTCACCTCTAAAAAGTTGAATATTTGTTCTAGGAGTCACCATGGCTATCCCATATTTAGCACATGCATCACCTATTCCATCACCATCACTATCATCTTGATCCAAATTAGGAATAAAAGGACAGTTATCTGTGGCATCAACCACAGTATCACCATCACTATCGTTTACAGATACATTCTCATCTATACACTCATTGTTAGCATCATGAGGACACAAATCTTCACTATCATTAATACCATCACCGTCACCATCAGCTCTAAGAGGGTGTGTATAGTAGACCGGGAAGACTTCTTCTTTGTTGAGTAGTCCATCTCCATCACTATTATCATCCATATTCCATACGGAAACATTCGTATCTGCAGTTGCTTTACTTAAAATGGTCATTAATGAAAATTTGTATTTTGTATCTTCATCTACAGTACTCGTATATTTAGCCAGTATCTCTTCTGTAGTAAGATTGTACTCTAATTCCTCAGTTTTTATAGTAAATAAATCACTTAAGATTGATACAATATCTTCCCCTGCAAAAAAATCTATGGCTAATATATCATCAAAAAGCGTATCAGTAGTACGATTAGACTCTTCACTTAGTGCTTTTAATATATGCAGATAAGTTTTAGATGAAATATCAATATCGGGGTTTCCTAGTAATAAAAGCTTATTAGATTCTTCACGACTTCTAAATGCCTGTTCAACCAACGCTATATCCAAACTACTTTTTTGATGAACAAAAATATTTTTACTAACAAGCAGTTTTGCTTCTAAATATTCAATATAGCCTTTTTTAAACTCATTCTCATCAAATTCTGATTGAGCTAGACTATCAAATTCTGTAGACTTTAAATACATTTGAAGTGTTGCAGGTTCGGTTGCTTTTATCCAACTTTTCACCACATGTGTACTGCTAGCATCTTCATTCTTCTCTTGTACTCTTGTAACAACAGGTATATCAGCAGGTACTCTCATGGTTAGAATGTTTCCAGCCAACAAGCTTGTATTTAAATCACTTTTTGAAACGTGACATAAAGTACGGTTATAGTCTGTTCCATCAATCTCAAATATCTTAGGAAGATTTTGTATGATTTGTGTATCAAAAAGGTTTTGAGAATCTATGCTTACTAAACTTACCCGTTTTAAAACAGGTATTTGAGTAGTTGTTTCATCGTAACCCAAATAAGCTAGGGCTTTAACATTATACTCAACTCCATAAAGAGAACGGGCTGTTGGTTTATCAATACATCCCTCACTATTATGAGGGTCTGTTCCTCTTAACTTTTCATCAAAATCACTCCAACCATCACCATCAGAGTCTTTAGGTTTTGAATTATCTAAACTACTATTTGTGCCTCTTAAAAACTCATTAAAATCATTCCATCCATCATTATCTGAGTCTGGAATAACTGCATCTAAAGGGTTCATCCCTAAAGCTATTTCGACACTATCTGGAATTCCATCACCATCAGAATCTTTTTTAGGAGAGTTTCCTCCTATTTTAAAGTTGACTGTTTTCTTACTATTTTCAACACCTCTTATTTCATAGCTAACACTGTGTTCTCCATTCTTAGAGAGGTAAAATGTAAGTTGATTTTTCCCCTCTACTCCTACAAGAACAGTATCTCCATCTCGTTTTTCATTATTAATTTTATAGGTAACAGTATAACTCTCATTAGAGGGAGCATTTAGTTGTAAAACTATTTTTACTGTCTCATTAAACTCTCCACCATTGGGAGAGATACTCAGGAGAGGTTTACTCATATCATTTCCACTATTAGTAGGAGTATCAAGTCCTATTAATGACAGAGATGGCATACTAGTTGATAATAATGGTGCACTAAAAGCAATATTGTTAACCAAAACCATCGAACTTTTACCTACTCCATAAATAGAACGTTCAACTTCATCTTCTGTTATTATATTTAAAGTTCCATCCTCTTTTAGATCAGCTCCGTTACTCCAGTTACCAACAGAAAAACTTTGACTATTCTCTCCATCTATAACCCAAACATTGGCTCGATTAGTATCAAAAACAGATTGTGCCGACAATGACACCATAAACCATGGTATCATTAATAAATAGAGTAGTTTTATAATATGTGTTTTCATTGTTTATCTCCTTGGGTTGTTGTCACTTCATTTGAAACAGTATAGTTTTCTATTTCGTGATTTTTATCGAAGTTTACTTTTACATAACGGTAAGTTGTATCTGCATTAAAAGGATAATTATCTCTATAAGTTAAAGCCCATTGAACAAAAGGTCGCTTATCACTGTCTAAATAATTCACCTTAACTCTAAGATTATTTTCCAGTTCTAACGTAAGTATAATTCCACTATCTTGTGTATAACTTGATATTGCTTTTATCACTTTTATTTTATTGACTAAAGGTGATACTTGTATATAATTAGACCAAATCCCACTTATTTTAGCTTGACGATAAAAAATAAAATTTAATATTTCAGATTGTAGATTTTCTTCTATCTGTTCAGTAATAGGTTTAGATTTATCTCGACTAAACTCTCCTTCTCTTAACAATGTATATATATTATTAGGGTAATAAAAGAACTCAAGGTTCCCAAATTGATTCACCCCTTTTATCTTTGGCCATGCCAAATTCACTTCTTCTATTTCAGTACCATCTTCTGAATTTTGAGTACATTTTTCACTACTCCACTCCGAAGTTTTACCATTGAATCCAATACTCTTAACTTTGGCACACCACTCTTTTACTCGGTTTACATCATTAAGTGTTCCACTAATATCTCTGGAGATACCCAACGTATCCATGCTTACGCTATTCATATGATCAGGGTGTGAAAAAGTACGTAAGTACGATTGACTACGATTCTCTTCGTTATATAAAGAGACAACTGTTGATGCTATCTTCTCATATGGAGAGACCCAAGCTACTGTAATGTTATTTTCATTGACTTTTATTTTTCTCATATCTGGTCGGCTTGGCTTACTACTGTCTATAATACCAAAACATGGTAAATAGCTTGTAGGGGAGTATTGATTATTTTTATTTAGCATATTAACACCCAAACAAAACTTTTCACCTTTTCCTAAATTTGAAAGATTAAAATCTTGAGTATTTATCTTATCTACTTTGTCACATACTGTTCCAACTTTGTATCGTTTTTTACCTAGCAATCGTGTTAATTCTAAACACTCATCTTCTTTTATAATCGCAGGAAGGAAGATAATAGGAAAAGTATATAAATCTTCTCCATCATCAACTTTTTCTAAACCAACATACTTACAATCGTTTTTAGTTAAAATATAAAACTCTCTAGCTTTACACCCACCAAAAGGATTTGAACAAAGTGTTTTAGAATCAAGTACATTACCTTTTTCATCTAAAAACTCAATGGTTCCAAGTTGACAATTTCCCCATTTTAAAGGAAATTTTACAAAACCATCTTTTTGAACAGAAAGAAGAACTCCATTACTAATATCATACAAACTACCATCACTTAGTGTTATGACTCCTGTTAACCTAATATTTTTTGCCAATCCTGTCTCATCATATGCCAAATAATCTAAATTTCCATCAAATGAGTATGAAGCAACAAGGTATTGACTTGAACAAGCTTTTAACTCTATTTCTGCTTTTTGAGGTAGAGTTCTGTCTGGTATCATCGCACGAATGGGTGCTGTCATAATAGAACCTGTATCGTATGCTGCACCATCACTCGCTGCAACAATTCTATACCAGTAGTATTTGCTATGGCTCACATCTTCATCTATAAAAGTAATAAATTTTTCCCTTTTAAAATCATTAGCATCAATAATTTTAACCAAAGGTAAATTAAACTTTTTTATACCACCTTGTAAAGGTAGTGCCTCACACACTTTTCCATCGGCTTCATCTAAATCTCCTATTCCATCCAAATCACTATCTTGAAACTTTGCAGCCTCAGCATGATTATCAAAACGATAAACATAGTATTTATCAACATTTAAATTAACCTCTATCTCTTTAGTTCCACACGTTCCATCTTTATCGACAAAACGTAAACGATCTTGGGGACTTAAAGTGCCAACATTACAAAACTTTCTACTGTTTTTATGGTAGTTAACATAATTAGCCACATTAACTTGTTGCCAAATAAGTTTGGCTTTTTTGTTATGCTCTATAACTCTCACACCCCAAGGTGTTGCAGGAGCAAGAAGATTTGGAATAACTACTTGTAGCTTTACAGTTGGTCCATAATGACCTGTAAAGTCTTTAGCTACCAAATAATACCATCTTTTGTCTCCTGGTTTTAACCCAGCTTTTTTTAACAAATCTTTGGTCTCTAAAAATAGGGTTTCCTCCTCTCCTTCACTATTAGCTAGTAAGAGAGGAACCTCATTAACTTTTTCTAAACCTGTAAAGACATAATCTCCATTGGCATCTACGATAGCACTACTAACTAAGGTAGAAAGTTCTGATGTAGAATGTTCATTTTCACTTCCTTTTACACGATACAAATCATACCCTGCTAACATCATACTGTTGGTAAAAGCATCTGTTTGTGTACCACCATTTTCCCAACTAAGTGCTACTGTATAATCATCTTTAGCATACTCGGGTGCATTACAAGCTTTACTCTGTTGTATTTGCTTAAAGTTAGTAGCTCCTATTATAGAAGTACGTCCCGAAGGATTTATAACTACTTTTCCCAAACGCTCTGTTACACTTATACCATTAAGCTCTTTTATAGCCAATAACTCATAGGTTGTTGTACTAGCTGTTGCTTCTGTATCCAAGTAAGCACGGTAACCTATGGTTGCAATATTAAAGTCAACTTTAGAAGCCATGTAACGCCACATATTGTTCTGCATACACGCTTGAATCTTAGATGCATAATTAATAAGATTTGCACCTGAGCATGATGCATCATCATTTTTAGAAATACTCGAAATCATTTTCATCAAGCTTTGTTGATTTGATGGTTTTCCATAGAGTTTTTCTATATGAGCTACATCCATAATACTATTTGGATTAAAAGAAGAGATATTTACATCATCTCTCTTTAATACAATAAGATCAATGTCCGAAT
Organism: Sulfurimonas sp.; assembly: GCA_015663215.1. Lineage (GTDB taxonomy): Bacteria > Campylobacterota > Campylobacteria > Campylobacterales > Sulfurimonadaceae > Sulfurimonas. Next base: position 5,080 of record DQSP01000136.1, on the reverse strand, counting down.
CTTTAGGAAAGTTTCCCTCTACAGCATCCCAACGAAGATATACCCCTTCATCAGTTGCTTTTGCAATAAAATAAAACGATTGGTCATTAGCAAATATAGAGAGTGTTGCTAGTAACATCATGATTACTATTAATATTAATTTTTTCATTATTTATCCTTTCTCTAATATGTTGAGTTAGTATTTATATCTAGTAACGTCCAGCCATTATTATATTCTGCACCAAATTGAGCATCACCTGTCGCACACCAACTATCTCTACGACTTTTTGCAACAGAATACCACTTACTTGGACTACAAGAACCTACACCAGCAGCACCCCATCCTTTACCTTGGAACTTTATATTGTCTCCTGATTTTTGGAACATGGCTTTTACTTTACCTTTAAGAGCTGCAATACATAATACTCTACCATAAGCTCCACCACCAATTAAACCACCAACGGTACCAGGTATAAGAACCCATGCACCTAAGTCAGCTGTAACACCCACTCTTAAGGCACATCCATTTTCCCAAATAGGGAAACTTGCTCCACCTCTTATGTAGGCTCCTTTAAATACATTGTTCTGTAAAGTAATAAACTTTCCAACTTCAGGATCTAAAGAGGTGAGAATCTCTTTACCACATGTTCTCCCCAATAAAAAGGCTGCATTCATTTGATAAATATCAAATATAGCTGCTGATTTTGCCCCCATTTAGGTCTCTATGGCTCCTATACCAACCAATAATTTCATATCATAAAGTTTAAACTTATTAAAATCAAAACCTGCCACAGATGCAATTCCACCCATAATACCTACAGGTAAAGCATTTTGTAGTGTAAATCCAAAATATAGTTCATCTACAGAAAGTTTTTTCCCACCTAGACTCAAAGCAATATCTCGTGTAGAAATTATCACATCCATGTTTCCATCAGTAGAGGTTCCCCCTCCACAGCCTGCTTTACCACCTGCACCCCAACGCTCCATATCTAAGGCTCCGTTGAAGCTGTAAGAGGTATCTTCATCTCCTGTATCTACTTCCCACTCAGCACCTATGTGCAATCTATCAAGCTCATCACCTGAGATAAGTGCATAGCCATCCATCTTTCCAGATTTGATTGGCATGGCGTTTACAGCACTTGTTGCTTCTGCTAAAGCCTCATTTGCTTTAGCACTTAATTTATCAAAGACATCATAAATTACTTGGTTTACAGAAGCAAAAAGGTCAACTACCACTTCACGGACTTCATCCATAACAGGTGAAAAAGCCTCATTCATAGTGATTCTTATGTTTTGCATTGGCTCCGTATCAAGAATTTTAGTTATAACCATATGTCGTAACTCATCAGCTGTTGGTTGAGGTATTTTTTTCATTAAATCTTTTAAATCATTTTTTAAATCATTTATACTTTTACTATCAACCTCTGTTCCTTCTAAAGCTATAAGCATAAAGTTAGAACCAAGTTCACTTAATTTAGCTTCTTGTTCAGGATTCATATCGTTTGTACCAAGATTAGAAACAAGTTTTCTTACCTCTCCAATTTTAGCTTTAATATCATTTATTTTATTATCACTTAAGTTCCCTCGAACTTGGCTTAGATAAGCTTGTAACTTAGTTCTAATCTCTTCAAATTTTTCTGCTTTTGAAATCAATTTTTCAATCTCAGTTCTTACATTATTTGATTCTCGACAAAATGCTTTTAACTCTGTATCCACTCTATTTTGTGCTGTAGTAATTTCTCCTGCTAAACTGTTAGCAACAGACTGTGTTTTTTCAAAAGTATTTACTAAGCTACTGGTATCAAAGTCTATTTTCTTTTCTACTTTTGATGCAAATTTTTTCACTGTTTCTATGTCAACCTTTTGTAATTTATTATTTACTTCTAAAATATTGGTTCGTAATGTCCTAACTGGTTTAAAGAGTTTTGAGTCGTTCAATAAAAAATTAACACATGTCTCATCATTACTGCCTTCATCAGATATTATTGCACTAATTTTATCGTTTATATTATCCCAGTATCCTTCCATATTTATTGCAGTTAAAACACCATCTACATCATCTAGTTGAGACTTTAACCTTTCAAGTTCATCTAAACTAGTTAAAACTGTTTCTAGTACCTTATCAACTGTCTCCTTAATATTATCATTAACTACTCCTGCATCATTAAATGAGTTTTGAAGTAGTTGCATAGCAGGTGCTAGTTTTTTATCAAACTCTTCGACAATATAATTTTCTGTCATATCTATAGCTTGTATCGGTAATGCATGTATCTGTACAAAGGCATCTGCAACTTCTTCAAATGGATCTACACCTAATTCATCAACACCCTTTTCAAGTGCTAGGACTCCAAGCTCTTCCATACCAAGAAACAAACCTTTATCAGCATACTCTTCTGCTTTATGTAGTGGGTCAAGTATCAGCCCAATGGTATTGTAAATCGGTTCACCACCTATACCAAAGGTATTTAAAGTATCATCTATTTTGTGAATACTCTCTGGATCATTCAAATCTATCTTAATTTGAAGTTTTCCCATCGCTTCAAAGTCTGCACTGGCTCCAAAACTTATTTTGGTTTTTTCAGGTTTTATATAATTAATTCCTGCCTGAGCATCCATAACACCTAAGTCTATCTCTAGTTTTTTACCTATAAACTCTGACTCTTTATTAAAGTTTCGTGCTTTATAGACAACAGGTAGTTCAAATCCAAACCCTGTACTACCCCACTGATAAGCTGCCATAAATTTTTGTTCTTTATTCTCAGCATAGGTAGTTTGAGTCAATACATTTCTAGGCATCACTCTTGACGGTTCTCTTTGCGAAGTATTACTATTATTAGCAAGTCCTAAGTCAACAGCTTTCATTCCCCAAAATGGCAAACCAAAGGCTCCTGAAAACTTATACCAACCTGCATCAGTTAACTCACTACCACTGTCTAAAGTAATAGCAAATCCTTGACTCTCATCATTTTGTTCATTTCTATCTAAAAAGTTAAAGCTACTTCCTGAAACTTTTGCATTTTCAGGTTTTCCTTCTGCTGTCCAATTTGTTAATAATCCAAGAGGCTTCGTCAAAGCCCTAACATCTAAAACATGTCCTATTTTTAGAGTTTTATCAGAACAGATATCTTTGGAATTGCTATCAAAATCAACAGTTACAAATTGAGTTTTTGTTTTCCATTTTGAGAGTGTTTGTTCACAGTTTACTTTAGGAGAAGCATCACAATCACTTTCATCAACTAACCCACCACTTAAAGCACCTGTACAATCTAAAGCCAAACTAGAGAAATCTACTTTAAATCCTCCATCTCCTATAACAGATATAGCTCCATCAACAAGTGTCTTTTCATCTAATTTATTAGCAACTTGAGAAAATGCAAAACGCTTAAATATCATTGGGTAACCATAAATAGATAAGTCATCACCTGCTTGTTCTAAAGCACCATTAAACACCCCTGTAATACCAGATGGACGAATATAGTATTTACTCTTAGCGTTATTATGAAGTGTCAATGAGGTATCGCCACCAACCAACACTCTCATCTTTTTACCACTAAGTGACATCGCATCATTTTCATTACCAAACTCAATAGAACCAACATTTAATCCAGCAAAAACTCCATTACCTTTTTTACTCTCATCACTACCTAAAGGATGAACCGTACTTAATTTTCCAGCAGTTATATTACGACTTCCCATAAGATGATTGACCAACTCTTCAGGATTATTAGTAGCAATGCTGAATCCTGGAACATACATCACACCTTTAGTATCAGCATCACGTTCAAAAATATGTTTTAGCTCAATACCATCAACTTTTTGAGAACCCCAAGCAATTTTTTTATTATCAATATCAACATCACTTATAAAGGCACCATCTTTAGCCATATGAGAATTTGAACTTGGAAAAGTATACTCTATAGTTGAAGAAGCCCCCTCTTCTGAACAAGACGCTGTTTTACACTCACTACTATAAGCAAGTTTGTAACTTCCTGCTCCTGTTACATTTACAGGAGTTATCTCACCGTTTACAATATTGACATCAAAACCACCTTGGGTCATTTTTGTGTAAGGAAAATGTGTTTTAGCATCTGTGACAGCAGCAAAATGAATTGGCGTAGTTGTTTGAAGTCCATCTTCATTAATAGTTACATTAAATGTACCCGTTGGATTAGAAAATTGAATATTATTACTTGTAATTAAGCTACTATCACCTTGATGTATATATTTAGCTGAGACATTAGTAAAATGTACTCCAGAAGAGTTTAATAAAACCTCTGCATTGGTTAAATTCATATAAAAAGGAAGTTCGTTAACATGGATATAAGGGTTCATAACATCTTCCCCAACCTCTTTTACCAACTCTATAGCTACATTATCCCAATCATCAGAAATATTCATGCTTAAAGGAGAGGTTGCTAGATATCTTAAAGATTCAGGAGTTATCAAAGATTCATTCCCTTCAACAATACTTGCATAGTGATAAGTTATATCTTTTGGTAAAGTAAGTACTGATGTTCTTCCATATCCATCTATCCTTCCATCTGAATAAATTGTTATTCCTATGTTTGATGGTAATACTAGATAAATAGAATCATTTTCCATTCTCAATAGAGGTTGATTGCTACTGAATCTAATGTAATTATTTTTTAATGTTGGTACAATTAAATTTGTATCACTATTATAAGTAAGCTCAACACAAGAGTGAATAAGACTACCATTCATATCTTTCCAATCATCTGATGGCTTCCAATTAATACTCATATTAAATTTTGCATACTGAATATTACTTTCATCAAATTTATTATTTGTATCACTACAACTATCATCTAGCCTATCCATATAAGTTGCAGAATAAATATTTATTAATGTATTATTCACATTTAATTTGTTCGATAGCTCTCTAAATTTTGGTAGTTCATCTGAATTTTTCTGAACATATGAGTGAACTGATAGTACATCTGAAACAACTTTGAATTTAATCTCTTTCCCATTTGAGTAAGCCATTCTGAAAAAGTCTCTTAGTATAGAATCTACATTAACTTCCGTATCTAAAAATATTCTATTCTCTGAAACACTAATATTTTCTTTTACAACTAAACTT
>DQSP01000066.1 GCA_015663215.1 Sulfurimonas sp. | reverse complement strand
ATCTTAACAGAGTAATATTTCTTTTTAAAAAAGTCAAAAAAACTTTAGAAAAAGATGAGTTACTCATAAAAGAAATTATACGAGGAAAAAATTATGAACAAAAAAATACTGATAACATTTGCAATACTGACAGTAATTGCCTTTATATTTGGAGCGTACGTAGTAAACCTCTCCTCTAAACGCGAGAGTAACACTACAGTACTTCCTATCATGACAACAAAACTTGTCAAAATTGATGGTATGACTTGTGAGTCTTGTGAGAGAGCACTAGCAGGAGCTGCAAAGAAGATAAAAGGTGTGGAGAGTATCACGGCATCTGCTAAAGATGGCAATGCTGTTGTAAAATATGACTTGATTCAAACAGATATAGAGGCTGTTATGAAAGAGATTCGTAAGACTGGTTATAGACCTGTTTCATACGAAGATTATGATGAAAGGTTTATTAAAAAAGAGTCTACTAAAGAGTCAAACACCACTATGAAATGTGGTGCGGGAAAGTGTGGAGCTTCACACTAAGCCTCGCTTCTCATCTTTCTTGTTTCTAAAAAGTAACTATGCCCTAAGTAGATGATGTAAAATACTGAAGCAAAAAATACTACAAAAGGAATAAGTGAAATAAGATACAGCCCAAGTGTCTTCAATCGCAGTGTAGTTGCATGAAAGAACTTTATCTTCATATTTTCTTCTCTAGTACAGATTGTAGAGCCTATATCATATGTCATCATTTTGTGAAAAAAGTAGTAAAGTGGTAGGTTAAACGCGACTATATTTACAAGTGGGATGAAGTATAGCGGTATAAAAACTATAAACATTATAATCATAGCAAGCGCCCATCTAACAGTTAAGTAAAGTGCCTCAGCTATGTTAGAGTGTCCTATCATTTCTACATCACTATAGTGCCTTCTTTGAATCTCTCGCAAAATTGTAGGTGTCAAAAAACCAACAACTATTAGGGCAACAAAGATAGAAAAATAGAGTGTCAAAAAACTACCGATGGTATATACAAGAAAAGTAGCTATCCATGAAGTTATCGCACTGCTCATGAGCCACTTTATGAGTGCAGTTCCTTCTAGTGTAGCTTGAAACGTATCTGTATGTGGTACACCGTTCTCTATTGAAGTCGTGCTTGAACTCACATCCATACTTCCAAGAGAATCAAGCCCAATTCCAGCTACTACAAAGAATAAAATATATAAAATAATCATACTTAAAACAAAAGGTAAGAGAGAGTATTTTAGCATTTTAGCTGTAAAAAGGTCTTTGAGACTGAGTGCTAAAGTAGAGTTTTCGCTATCCATTTAAACTTCTTTTCATTTTCATAATTTACTCCATAATTTTTCATTGAGTTTTAACTCTTCTACGATACCTATGGCAAGGTGTAAGGTTTCTACATATTCCATCGCTATTTTATACTTTAATAGTGAATGAAAAACTGAAGGCTCAAAAAGGTCTTTATTATACTCTATGGCCATATAGATTTTCCCTCCATTAAAAGAGAGATTTATAGGGTGGTTTGAGCGCCTTTTAAAGTCTAATATTTTTTCCATAAGAGTATGTGAAAGGATATACCTTGCTTCTATCTGGTTAGTCCCATAGACTACAAACTCTTTCTCAAATACGGGGTTATCCATCTTTATTAAGTCGTTTCGAGAGAAGTTGTTTGACTGAAGAAATGAGCCTATAAAATCTCCAAAAATACTTTGTGCAGTGTCTGGAAGTATAACTGTTTTGCCTTTAAAGTGTTTAGGAAACTCACTTACTAAAAAAAGCCCTTGAAATTGGGTACTCCAACTTCTTCGTCCTTTTGAATCTTTATGCTCTATTTCTGCATGAAAGTCTGAAAACTCTATAGATATACCATCTATTTTCCCCTTTACAAAGTCATTTCCACTCACTCTATCAGGACTCGAAGTAAAGATACCAGAACGAGTATAATGCATCTCGCTAATATGGAGAGATGGGGTGTATCTTAAGTTGATATCTATCTCTTTTATAAGAGGAGTGATAACTCTAAATTTAAAGTCCTTAGCATAATCTTTTACGAGTAGTTTATAAGTAAAACCCGCAAGTGCGAAATAGCTAAAGCCCACAAAAGCTAATATATCTATACTAAATACAGATGATTTAAACATAAAGTACAAGATAGCTGTAGCAATAATTGCTAAAATAGCTTGTATGATTATTACTCTTTTTTTAAGGGCTAGCCTATCGGCTTCAAGTTCTGTAAGAGTAGGATGAAGTGACTTGTAGTAAAAATTAGTAAGTTGTGAAATAGTTTTCATTTATGAGTTAAAAAGCTCTTTTACATTTACATTTTTTCTCTCACTCTCATTTATCTCAAAAACCTCTTTTCTTTTATAGTTCATAGCAGATGCCATAAAGTTTGTTGGAATCTGTTCGAGAGCATTGTTGTAGTCTGTTACAGCTTGGTTATAAGCTCGACGTGCTGCAGATATTTGCTCTTCTACTTCGTTTAAACTTCTTTGGAGGTGCATAACATTTTCATTTGCTTTGAGGTCTGGGTAGTTCTCTACAGCTATCATAATAGAACCAAGTACCGAACTCATTTTTCCGTCAAGAGCTATTTTTTGCTCATCTGAGATATTTGGCTTGTTTGCTTCACTTCGGAGTTTTGTGATGTCTTCTAAAAGAGATTTCTCATGTTCCATATACTTACTCACAGATGAGACAAGGTTAGGTATGAGGTCGTAGCGTTTTTTGAGTTGTGTATCGACAGAGGCGAAGATATTCTCAACTTGGTTTTTCTTTGCAACAAGAGAGTTGTACATAAGTACAAGAACGATAGCTATAACGATGGCAATGATGAGAGGTGTAGACATAAGAACTCCATGAATAATTTATAAGTAAGTGTAGCTAATTTTTCCTAACTTAGCAAAGTTATATTTTATTTTTGATACTCTTTGCCGCAAGATAAGCACTTGCCCATGCAAACGCGAAGTTGTAACCACCTCTTCGACCTACTACATCTAAAACCTCTCCTACGAAGTAGAGGTTTTTAGTCTTTTTACTCATCATTGTTTTTTCATCTATCTCTTTTGTGTTGATGCCACCACCACTTACTTCTGCATGGCGAAAACCGTGAGTGTCGGAGACTTCAAACTTCCAGTTGAGCATAAGGTTTGCAATTCGTTTAGCGAGTTTTGTGTGAACTTCTTTTGCTTTTAGGGTGTTTAAAATGTTTAATTCTTCTAGCAGTCCGTTTGCTATTTTGAGAGGAATAATCCCGACTAATATATCAAGTATGGAAAGCTCAGGCATATTTTGTGCTACTTTAGAGATGTGTTGTGAGAGTTTTTGCATGTTAAACGCAGGTAAAAGGTTTATACTGATATCTACTGCTTGGTAATCTAAAAGTGCCGATGAAACAGCTTGGGAGAGATCTAAGATGGCAAAGCCTGAAACGCCATAGTTAGTAAAAAGAACATCACCACTTACACTTATCTCTTTTACACCATTTAAGATAAGTGTAACCTCTGCGTTTAGTTTTACTCCACTCATTTTTTTTGCACATTCAGAGTTTAAATGCAGTTGTACTAAACTTGGATAAGGTGGGATACAAGTATGTCCAAACTCTTTGGCAAACTCTTCACCATCAGAGTTTCCACCAAGATGCTCACCTGCACGAGAGCCTGTTGCAACTATAACTGCATCAGATTCTTCAAGCAGTTTTTTTATGTCAGTGACTTTTGACTCTGTATGAAAAACAACACCAAGAGTTTTTGCATAATCTTCAAATATTTTCACAACACTCTTGGCTTCATTTGAGAGGGGATAAGCACGACCATCCTCTAACACATTGAGAAATAGACCTATCTCATTGCAAAACTTCTCAAAACTTGCAAAGCCAAAACTTTGAAGTGCAAACTCCACAAATGACGGGTTTTGAGAGTAAAAGTCAGAGGAAGAGAGGTTTCTATTTGAGATGTTACAGCGACCATTTCCACTTACTAAAATCTTTTTAGCTATTTTAGTGTTTTGCTCATAAACTGTAACGTTTAAACCAGCTTTAGCACAGAGTATCGCAGAGAAAATCCCACTTGCTCCTGCTCCTACTATAGAGACTTTTTTTGACATTTAAAGACTCACTATTTTCGCACCAAAACCACCAAGATGTTGTGGTGCATCAGCAAATTTTTGAACTCTAGGATGTGCGATAAGAAAGTTTTTTACAGCAAAGGAGAGTTTCCCTGTTCCTATGCCATGATAAACTATAACTTCATCCCAGCCGTTTATGAGGGCATCGTTTAAGAACTT
>DQSP01000189.1 GCA_015663215.1 Sulfurimonas sp. | reverse complement strand
TGGTGTTTGAAAAAAATCTAACCAGCTCATAAACTCACTTTATTTAAATATTTTTTGTAAGTTTATTATAGTAAAAGAGTCTTAAACGCTATACATTACTTCAAGACTAAATATAAAAGTATAAAGTTCGCAAATGTCATAATTGAAAAAGCTATTTTATAAAACAAAAGAGGGGATTTTTCTATCAATGATGCACTTTTGATAAAGTAAGGTTTTACTTTTGTTGGGTTATGTAACTCAAAGTTCATTTCCGAGTAGTGTGAGTAGCGCTGCTCTTTATCTATGGCAATGGATCGCATTATGATGCTATCGAGCCAATTAGGAATATTTTTATTATAAAAGCTTGGTTGTTTTGCTTCTTTAAATGTTGGGTTTTGAAAAGGTTCTATCTCTCCATAGGGGTATTTACCAGTAAGTGCAAGATAGAGTGTCACACCAATAGAGAAAAGTTCAGTTGTCTCACTTATAGACTCCCCTAAGAAACGCTCAGGTGCAAGAAAACTAGGTGTTCCTGCTTGTGAGTCAGTAGAGAAAATCTCTGTGATGCTTCCAAAGTCGATGATTTTAAATTCTAAATTTTCGTCATCATCTTTTGCTATCATAATATTTGGAGGTTTGATATCTCCATGAACTAAATCAAACTTTACTAAGTACTGCGACATTTTTAAAAGAGTATTTGCAAGTTCTATGGAGTCATCTATAGTTATATGTTTATGACCGAGGTATGCATCAAGGTCTTCACCTTTAAAGAGTTGCATAACATAGTAACGGGATGTTCTGTTTTTAGGAATAACTGCTTTTGGAAAGAAGTCTGCTTTTAGTCGTTTAGCATTCCATGCTTCTTTAACAAATATGTCTAATACCCCCTCGTCATCTATTGCTTCAAGTGGTGCAAATTTCAAAACATAGTCTTTTGTCTTTTTATGAACTAACCATGTTCTATCATTTTGAATAAGGGATTTTGTTAATATATAACCATCTATTGCTTGACCCTTTTTGAGAGTTTTAAGTATAGGGAGGTTTTGAAGTTTTAATGTAGAACGCTCATCGGCTTGTAGGATATTAATAACAACAGCCGTAGTATCATCTGGGAGGTTGTCTTGTGTCAGTTTACTAGCTTTTTTTACTAAAGAGTGAGCCCCTAAATCAGTATGTTGTGTGAGTAGTTTATCTTCTAGTACATTATATAAACCATCGCTACAAAGAAGAATCTTGTCATCTTTTTCAATAAGGTTTTCAAAATAATAGGTTTCAACACTCTCGCTAATTCCTATTGCTTGTGTTAGCACATTTTCAAACCCGGGTTCATCCATAGAGTGATCAGATGAGAGTTGTGTGAGTTTGTTATCTCTATGCAAGTAAACGCGACTATCACCTACATTTGCACCATATAGACGATTTCCTTGTATGACTACTATTGTGAGTGTTGTAACTAGTTCACTCGCTTCATAGTTTACTTGTGATTCTTGATAAAGTATGGAGTTAATCGATTCTATAAAAGTCTTGATTGATTTTTCAATACTCCATGTTTTTGGACGAATCTTAAAGTTGTTCATGAGGTGAGTTGTTGTGCGTTTAGCAGCAGCTGCACCCTCAGCTGCACTTCCTACTCCATCACAAACAACTGCTATTGTAACATCGCCAATATTTCTCACATCATAGAAGTCGTCGCCTGTGAGTTCTTTGCGTTTAGCAAGTGAAAAGCCTGAGAATTTAATATTGTTTGCAGCCATAATAAGACCTTTTTTGTGAATATAAGGTATTTTACCAAAAAAGTATATTTTTTGAGGGGAGTTAGTGAGTCTTTTTTACTCATATGCACATAAGGATGAAAATCCTTATGTGCTTTGTTGAGAGTTATATAATAGAACTAGAATTTATAGTCTAACTGTGCCCATGCTACTTGTTTATCAGCAGTGGCATTATTAAAGCTTGTTGCATCACCTTTTGAATATGAAGCAAATTTAAGAAGACCTGAAAGTCCATTTACCCCAGGAACTTTATTTGTATAGACTACATCAATCTCTGAACCTAGGTTATCAGTTGTACCTACTGTTGCACTCATAGAAGTTTCTGCCTTAAAGTCATGATACACTGCAAGTAGCTTACCAAATCCTTTTGTCTTATAACCTAAACGGATATTAGTGTCTATTAGACCACCATTTGCACCATTATTACCTACATAAAATACATCAGCCCAACCATTAAATTTGTGATTGGTACCTAAAGCCGGGTTAAATTGTGTTTTAGTAGTTGAAGCAGCATTTTCATCATAACCACTTAGTACTTCATAATTAATACCAGCTAAAAAGCCAGAAAAATTAGCACCAATATCTAAGTTTATGTAAGTTGCATCAGCTTTTACATTTGTTTGGTTTGCAGCATTTCCATATTCCATAGTCGCATCTGTTTGTACAGCATATTCAGCACGATATGTAAGTTTTGCACCTGCATCTATTTTACCAGTAAGTGCTAGACCAATGGTATCGCTGACTGAAGCCAACATATAATCATAAGCAGTAATAGTTAAAGCATCAGCTACTTTATATTTTACATGCAAAAGAACTGAGTTTGTTTCTGTCGTAGTAACACCAGTTACACCAGCAAACCCATAAACATATGCAGCTGTTATATTTAAATTCTCTACATCATTGTTGGCTACATAAAGAGTGTCATAAGAACGCTCAGTTTGTCTCCAACCAACAGTACCAATAAAACGTTGATTATCAAGGTTTAGTTGAGAACGACCTGCATGTAAAGCAGTCTTTCCTATCTTATAATCAAGAGAAGCTTCTGAAAGCATCGCTTGTTGTGCATCAGCGATAACATCATATGTTTTTGCATCTGAATTTGAATTTGTTCCACCAGGGTTATTGTAGTTTGTATACCCGAAGTTATTTACACTTTGAAGACCAACAGTAGCACTTAAGCCATCAACTCCTAAAAGACCAGCACTTACAACTAAGTGTGTACGAGCTGTAAAAGCATTTGCTGAAGTTGTAGTAGCTTTATCTACATCTGCATACTCATATCTAGGACGAATCTGACCTTTAAGTTTTATATCATTAAAGATATTAATCCCATCATCTGCACTAAGAGTTGTAGTGCCTGCACCTATAATTGCTGTTAATGTTACAGCTGACATTAAAATTTTTTTCATTTTTTCTCCATTGTGTTAGTTTTCTAGTCAATCATATAGTTATATAATAATTATAACCTGACATAATTATCCATCTTAAATACTTATAATTTGCTTAAATAATAAATATAATTATAAATTTATAAATTTAGTAAAAAAAGCTTGTTGAATACAATTAAGAAGTGCTATACTTGATTTATAACTTTTATAATAGGAGATAATATGTCACTTACGAGAAGAGAGTTTTTAAAGAGTTCAGCCGCTGCTTCAGCAGCTGCAGCAATAGGTATGTCTGTCCCAGCAGACTTAGAGGCAAAGGCACAAAAAGCACAGAGCGAATGGCGCTGGGATAAGGCTGCTTGTCGTTTTTGTGGTACTGGCTGTGGGATCATGATGGCTACTAGTGGTGAAGGTGTCGATAGAAAAATCGTTGCAGTCAAAGGTGATCCTGCCGCTCCTGTTAATCGTGGTCTTAATTGTATTAAGGGTTATTTTAATGCAAAAATCATGTATGGTGCAGATAGATTAAAAAAACCTCTTCTGCGTGTAGACAAAGATGGTAACTTTGACAAACATGGAAAATTTGCTCCAGTATCATGGAAAAGAGCTTTTGATGAGATGGAAATCCATACAAAAAAAGCACTCAAACATGGTGGTCCTGAAGCAGTTGCAGTTTTTGCTTCTGGTCAGTATACAGTTATGGAAGGGTACGCCGCTCAAAAGATGATGAAAGGTGGTTTTCGTTCAAACGCGATAGATCCAAATGCTCGTCATTGTATGGCATCTGCAGTTGTTGGATTTTACCAAACATTTGGTATAGATGAGCCATCTGGTTGTTATGATGATATAGAAATTACAGATACAGTTATCGCTTGGGGATCAAACATGGCAGAGATGCACCCCATACTTTGGTCACGTGTAACTGATAGAAAGCTTTCCGATCCAGACCGTGTTAAAGTTGTATCTATTCAAACTTATACACATCGTACTTCAGATTTAGCAGATTTAGAGATTATCTTTACACCAAATACAGATACGGCAATTTGGAACTATATAGCAAGAGAGATAGTTTATAATCATCCTGAATCAATTGAGTGGGAGTTTATTCGTAAGCACATCATCTTTGCAGCAGGTCCTGTAAATCTTGGATATGGAATGCGCCGTTCGGATGATAAGTCCATTAAAGAAGGTAAGTATACAGACTTAGAGATGGAGACTATTTCAAAAGAGATGTCAAAAGTAGTCTCAAAAGCAGAAGGTCCAGCACTAGAACCATTTGGTTATAAAGAAGGTGACACCATGGTAAACAATGGTGGTACACTAGGTCACTGGGAAATATCTTTTGAAGAGTATAAGCGCTCACTCGAACCATATACACTAAGCTACACTGCTAAGTTATGTAAGGGTGATCCGGATGAAAAGTTGAGAGACTTCAAGAAAAAACTGAAATATTTAGCACAACTCTACATAGAAGAGGGTCGTAAAGTGGTAAGTTTTTGGACTATGGGTATGAATCAACATACACGTGGAACTTGGGATAATACTTTAGCTTATAATGTTCACTTTTTACTTGACAAACAAGCAAGACCAGGTTCAGGAGCATTTTCACTTACTGGTCAGCCTTCAGCTTGTGGAACTGCGAGAGAAGTAGGGACATTTACTCATAGACTTCCAGCAGATATGATGGTAAAAAATCCAAAACATAGAGAGATAGTTGAAAATAAGTGGAAAATACCAAATGGCACACTTAATGGTGTTGGTAAGCAGCATATTATGCAGATTCATCGTGATATAGAAGATGGACTTGTTAAATTTGCTTGGGTAAATGTATGTAACCCTTACCAAGATACAGCAAGTGCTACTCACTGGATAAAAGCAGCACGTGAAATGGATAACTTCATAGTAACTTCTGATGGGTACCCTGGTATCTCTGCTAAAGTTTCAGATCTCATCTTGCCATCAGCTATGATGTATGAGAAGTGGGGAGCTTATGGAAATGCTGAGCGCCGTACACAGCACTGGAGACAGCAGGTTATCCCTGTTGGTGATGCAATGAGTGATACTTGGCAGTGGATGGAGTATGCAAAACGTTTTACAGTTGATGACTTATGGGGAGCTTATGAACCATCTGGCCCTAGAAAAACACCTTTAGCTGATGTACGTAAACAAGCAAAAGATATGGGCTACAGTGGTGACACTACAATGTTTGACATTTTATTTAACAATGAAGATGCTCGTTCATATAAACTAGATCAAAAAGACCCAATTCAAAAAGGTTATGACAACTCAGAAGGTTATGGTGATGCTCGTAATGTTATAGGCTCTGATGGTAAAGTATTTGAAGGCTATGGTTTTCATGTACACAAGTATCTTTTTGAAGAGTATGCTGCGTTTGGTCGTGGTCATGGTCATGATTTAGCTCCATTTGATGTTTATCATAAAGTACGTGGACTCAAGTGGCCGGTTGTAAATGGTGTTGAAACGCAGTGGCGTTTTAACTCCAAGTATGATCCATATGCTGCTGCACAGACTATGAAAAGTGGAAATCCTTTTGCATTTTATGGAACACTTGCAAAAGCACTGCAGTCAGGAACACTTGAAGGAAAAGATAAAGCTTCTAAAAAAGTACCACTTCCAAATAAGGCGAAAATATTTGCTCGTCCTTACATGGATGCACCAGAACTTCCAGACAAAGAGTACGATACTTGGTTAAGTACAGGTCGTGTACTAGAACACTGGCACTCAGGAACGATGACCATGCGTGTTCCTGAACTATACCGTGCAGTTCCTGAAGCACTCTGTTATATGCACCCACAAGATGCAAAAGACAAAGATCTTAAACAAGGTGGTCTTTGTTGGATTGAATCTCGTCGTGGTAAAGTAAAAGCAAGAGTTGAAACACGAGGACGTAACCGACCTGCTCGTGGACTTGTTTTTGTTCCATGGTTTGATGAAAAAGTATTTATAAACAAAGTTTGTTTAGATGCGACATGTCCAATGTCAAAGCAGACAGACTATAAAAAATGTGCTGTAAAAATATACAGGGCATAAAGAAGTAAAAGATGGATAAAGTAAATATGACTGACAGAAGAAAGTTTCTTTTAAGTATGGCAAGATCAGTAGGACTTGCCGGCATAGGAGCTCTTGTTTGGAGCTCTGTTTTAGAAGAATCCGTTAGTGCATCTTTACTTTTACGTCCACCTGGTGCACTTAAAGAAGAAGATTTTTTAAAGAGCTGTATTAAGTGCGGTTTGTGTGTTTCAGCATGCCCTTACGACACATTAAAGCTTGCAGCACCCGGCGATAAAAAACCTATGGGAACGCCATTCTTTGATGCAAGGGAAATGCCTTGCTATATGTGTGAAGATATACCGTGTGTTCCTGTATGCCCAACAGGTGCACTTGATGAGTCTAGTGTAAGTAATGATGGCATACTAGATATAAATCTAGCACAAATGGGTGTGGCAGTCGTAGACTCATATGCTTGTATAGCTTTTTGGGGTATACAGTGTGATGCTTGTTATAGAGCATGTCCACTCCTTGATGAAGCTATAGTTTTAGAGTATGGAAGAAATGAGAGAACTGGAAAACATGCATTTTTGAAGCCAGTTGTTATGCCTGATGTCTGTACTGGTTGTGGTATGTGTGAGCATGCTTGCATCACTGAAAAAGCATCTATAACGATTATCCCTAGAGAAGTTGTTATGGGAAGAGCTGGTGATCATTATGTAAAAGGTTGGGATGAACAAGACCAAAAGAGAGTTGCAAATGCTAAGGCTGAAATAACTCAAACAGAGATAAGTAAAAAGAGTGCTATTGATAGCTTAAATGATGACTCAGGATTGTTTGAATGAGATACTTAATAAGCAGACGAATAACACAAGTTGGAATTATTGCACTTTATATCCTTGCACATGTATATGGTGTGAAGATGTTAGAAGGTAATTTAAGTTCATCTGTACTATTTGGTAGTATCCCTTTGAGTGATCCTTTTGCCATGATGCAGATGTTCTTTGCAGGTTCTATCATCACGATGGATGTTTTTATAGGGGCTTTGATTATTACTATATTTTATGGACTTTTAGGTGGACGCATGTTCTGCTCATGGGTGTGTCCTATGAATATAGTAACAGATGCAGCAAATCTATTACGAAGAAAACTGGGAATTTCTGCAATTCAAAAGCGGGTATACATGAGTAGAAATATTCGTTACTGGATTTTAGGATTAAGTTTAGTTTTATCGTTTTTAATGGGTTTAACAGCATTTGAGTTAGTGAGTCCAATCTCTATTTTACATAGGGGTTTAGTATTTGGTATGGGATTTGGTTTTGCAGTAGTCTTAATCATATTTTTCTTTGACCTTTTAGTGCACGAAAATGGATGGTGTGGATATGTATGTCCACTTGGAGGTTTTTACTCACTCATTGGAAGATACTCTCTTCTTAGAGTAGAACATGATGCAGAGAAATGTACAGAATGTATGGAATGCAAAGTTGTTTGTCCTGAAAAAGAGGTTCTATTTATGATAGGAAAGTCCTCAGAGATGGTAAAAATGGGTGCATGTACAAATTGTGCGAGATGTATTGAAGTATGTGAAGATGATGCATTAAATTTTTCAATACGAAATTATATAAAATAGGAGCAAGAGATGAAAGTAGTAAATAAAGTAACATTAGGTTTAGCAACTATTGCATTAGTATTTATCGGGTGTGGTGATGGAGCAAAACCAGCAAAAGTAGTAAAAGAAGAGAAGGCTGTAGCATCAATCTCTGAAGAATCACTTGGATTAAGAAAGACAGATATATACCAAGAAGATGATACTATTTCTGAGAAGACAGAATACAGAAGTGCTCAAGCGGGAACGAGTACAAAAATAAAAAGAGCATTTCAAGATGCTCCGCCTATGATTCCTCATGATGTAACAGATTTTCTTCCTATTACAAGAGAAAATAATGCTTGTGTGAGTTGTCATGCTCCAGATATAGCTTCAGCAATGGGTGCAACACCGATTCCACCTTCACACTTTTTAGATATGCGACCTCGTCATACTTGTGATGGAGTGAAGTTTAAAAAGACTGTAGACAATACAAAAAATGAGACTGATATTAAACGCTTGACACACTTAAATCAAGCTCGTTATAACTGTTCACAGTGTCATGCCCCTCAATCACAAGGAAATCCAAGCGTAGAAAACCTTTTTGAGGCTAATTTCACTAAAAAAGGTGGAGAGTTTAAGTCTAGTTGGGATGAGGTTATGTTAGATGATCTCGATACAGTTGGAGTTGATTCTCGTATAACATCTGATGATTTAGATAATTCTGATTCTGCTGCTGGGCATTTAGATGGAGCTAAGCACTAGGCTATGCAAAGAAGAGAACTCTTTACTTCTCTGGTCTCAGGCTTTAAAAAAACACCTGAACCAGAGTTACCACTAGTAATAAGACCACCATATAACAAAGATTCGTCTTTGTTTGAACAGGAGTGTAAAAACTGTGATGCGAAGTGTGCTAGTGTTTGTGAAGAAAATATTATCTTTATATCAGAAGATAAAACTCCCTATCTGAGTTTTGAAGACGGAGGCTGTACTTTTTGTGATGAGTGTGCAAGTGTCTGCGAGTTTGGTGTCTTAACAGTAGAAAATAAACAAGATGTACAAGCTCAAGTGAGAATTGATGAGTCATTATGTATGTCTTTTCATAGTGTAATGTGTTTTTCATGTAAAGACCCATGTTTAGAAAATGCTATCGTATTTGAGGGCTTGTTTAAACCAGTTATAGATATGTCAAAATGTACAGCCTGTGGATTTTGTATAAGTAGATGTCCTTCATCTGCAATAGTTGTGGAGAGTAAAAATGAAACTACTTAGTATTGTTTTTTTCTTCTTCTTGTCTAACACTCTTTTAGCACAAAAACTTGAACAAGTCTCTTTGACTTATGTCGCTAGTGGAAGTGTCTCAGATATGCTTATTAAGAATGAGAAACTTTTTGTAGCAACAAATGCAAGCTGTATAGATATTTTTACGATAAATAATCCAAAAAAGATTAAAAGTATTTATGTAGAAAAAATTGTAGATTTTATGGGAAAAAAGAGTAATTCTAAAGTTTACTCAGTAGATGTTTACAAAGATAAAATAGCAATTTTATCTCAAGCAAGTAAAGGTTTTAGGCGAGTTCATATATATGAAAATGGTAAGTTGCACTTACTTATCTCAAATAAAAATCAGCTTTATATATCAAAAGTAAGATTTTTAGACGAAAATACACTGCTACTTGGACTTTTAAGTAATGAGATAATATCTTTTGATATAAGCAAAAATGTTATAAACTATCTAGTACAAGTGTCACAGTCAAAGTTTTCAGACTTTGCACTGAGTGAAGATAAAAGTGAAGTTGTTATAGCCGATGAAAGCGGTGACT
This sequence comes from Sulfurimonas sp., assembly GCA_015663215.1. Taxonomy (GTDB): domain Bacteria; phylum Campylobacterota; class Campylobacteria; order Campylobacterales; family Sulfurimonadaceae; genus Sulfurimonas. The sequence goes on along the minus strand of DQSP01000189.1, from coordinate 4,377 downwards.
TAAAACTACTAGATACCAAAAATGGACTTTTAAAAGAAACCTTTAGTGGTCAAAACCTTGATAATGTTTTCAAAGTTGACTATAAAAATGGAGTTATTGCAACTGCTGGACAAGACAGAAGGGTTGTGGTGTACAATGTAAAAAGCAATGTTGCTTATTATAAAAAATCCTCTTTTCTTATCTATGCAGTTGGACTATCTCCTAGTGCAAAACTAGTGGCATATGCAAGTAATGAAGATAATAATGTAAGAGTTTTTAATAGTTCTACTCAAGATACTGTTGGAAACTTTGTTGGTAACAAGATGACATTGACAAAAATTCTTTTTATAAATGAAAAAGAATTTTTAGTTTCTAGCGATGATAAGACAATAAATTTATTTAAAATAAGGAATTAATATAATGAATGTTTCAAGTATAGTAGTGCAAACATTACCAAAATATGTAGACGAAGTAGTCCAAAGCTTGAAAGAGTGTGAGGCCTGTGATTATCATCTTCATGATGAAAAGGGACGAATTATTATAACAATAGAGGGTGCAGGTGTCTCAGAGGAGTTAGCAAAACTTCGTGTAGTTGAAGGCATACCTCATGTAATAGCAGCTGATATGCAGATGGCATATAGCGAGGATGAGTTAGATGAGCATATGGAAGTACTGAGTAACTCAGATGTAGTTCCTAAAATGTTGCATGATGATGACTTAAAACCTGAAGATATTATATATAATGGTGATCTGAAGAAAAAAAACTTAGAGGGTTTTGCTAAAACATTTGACAACACTAAGGATAGATAATGGCTGTAGTATTTGAAGCAAGGGTAAAAAGAGCAGTTAATAATACATGGTATATAGAATTAATAGATACAGTTGATAATAGACTCGAAATGTGCAAAAATATTGATGTGTTTGAAGAAAAGATAGAGTTGTTAGGTCAAGACTATGGTGGAAATATTGATGAAGTTAGATGGTTAAAAGATGATGATGTAAGTCCTCAAATGATGGATGAGTTACGAATGCAAATGTCCAAAGTCAAGGTAGAAGTAGAATCTTAGATTCTACCACCTGAACCAACTCCCCAAGTTGTTCTCCATCGTGTTTTTACAAAAGAGAGACCAGCAATTGCGATGATAGTAACACCTGCAAAGATTAAAAAACCAACAGTATAGCCATCAAATGCAGCTTTAGACCAACCGAGGGTTTTTATAAGTGCAGTACCACCTAAACCACCAGCAGCCCCAACAATACCAACCATCACACCGATATCCTTAGCAAAACGTTGGGGAACAAGCTGAAATACTGCTCCATTTGCCATCCCTAGGTTAGCCATAGTTATGAAGAAAACTAAAATAACTAGAGGAAAAGAAAGAGCTACTGTAGCATTAAGAATTACCATAAGAGCTACGATACTAAAGAAAAAATACAGAGCTTTAATCCCACCTACTTTATCAGCGATACTACCACCAATAGGGCGTAAAATTGTACCTGCAAATATAAAGAGTGCACCAAAGTATCCTGCAATAACTTTAACATTGTCTTCTGCTAACCATGCTAGTCCAAGCTCAGCCATCGCAGAAGGATAAGTATCAGTAAGGTACATTTTTAAAAAGACACCAAAACCTACAAAACCTCCAAAACTTATGGCATAAAAAAGATTAAACCACCAAGTGTCTTTATCTTTTAAAAGTTTGATGTAATCTTTTAGCTTTTTAGGATTTGCCTTATATACATCTGCTGGTGCATCTTTTGCTAAAACAGCATAAGTGATAAACAGAAGACCAGCAAGACCAGCGGCGATTAAAAAAACTGTTGTCCATCCATAATACTGAGCGATCTTAGGAGCAAATATAAAACCCATAGCTGCTCCAAAATATGCAGAACCAGCGATACCAAGAACTAGACCTTGAAGTTTTGGTGGATACCACTGACCCGCTTGAGGAAGGGCAACTGCAAAGGAAGCACCTGCAAAACCTAAGGTGAGTGCTACGACTAAAAGTTGGTTATATGTGATTGATTCGCCTATAGAGTAAACTAGTATAAGTGCTACAATAACTAAAAACTGAGATACTAAAGCTGTTTTTTTAGCACCATATTTATCGACACTAAAGCCCAAAACTATGCGAAGTAGGGCACCAGAGAGAATAGGTAATGAAAGAAGCGTTGCTTTTTGGCTTGTAGAGATTATAAAGCCATTTTGTGCGAAAGATTCAAATATCTCTGATGATAAAGGACCCATAAGTGTCCAAATCATAAAGCTTAAATCAAAATAGATAAAGGCTGAGAAGAGGGTTGGAGTATCTCCTTGCCCTTTGAGTTTACTAAATAATGCCATAAAAATTCCTAAATATAATGTATGGTGAGATTATAATGGTAATTATAATTAATCACTATACATTTATGATGAACTTTTAAGCATTACTCCTAAAGTCTAGAATCTAAAACTAGATTCTACCCCCTGATTGAACTCCCCATGTCGTTCTCCATCTTGTTTTTACAAGTGAGAGTCCTATAAGTGCTACAACAACAACTGCTGCAAAGATTAAGAAACCTTCTGTGTATCCGCCAAACTGACCCTTAGACCAACCAAGAGTTTTTATAAGAGCTGTTCCACCAAGTCCACCTGCACAACCGACTATGCCTGTCATGATTCCGATGTCTTTTGCAAAACGTTGCGGAACTAGTTGGAAGACTGCACCATTTGCCATACCAAGATTCGCCATAATTAAAAAGAGTACAAAAATCGCTACAAAAAACGGAAGTGTAACTGTCGCTGTAAGTGTTACAAGTAGTGCTACCATTGCGTAAAAGAAGTAGAGTGACTTAATCCCACCGATTTTGTCTGCAATGTTTCCACCGACTGGACGAAGGACTGCCCCTGCAAAGATACATAAAGCACCAAAGTAACCTGCGATTACTTTTACATTTGTCTCATCAAAGACCTCTATACCAAACGCAGACATATCAGCTTGGTAGGTGTTCATAAGATAAACTTTCATATATCCAGCAAACCCAACAAATCCACCAAAAGAGATTGCATAAAAGAGTGAAAACCACCATGTGTCTTTGTCTCCAAGTAATTTTACATAATCTTTAAGTTTTTTAGGACGAGCTGTATATATATCTGATGGAGCATCTTTTGCTAAAAATAGGTATGCTATAAAAACAAGTATCGCCATAGCTGCACCTACACCAAATACTGCATGCCATCCCCATAGCTCTGCTATCTTTGGAGCAAAAAGAAAGTCGATTACTACACCGATATTACCAGCTCCCGCAATCCCTAAAACAACACCTTGAAGTTTTGGTGGATACCACTGACCAGCTTGTGGCAATGCAACTGCAAACGATGCTCCTGCAAACCCTAGACCAAGTGCAACTATAAGTAAAACATCGTAAGTAATAGAATCATTCGCACCCATATAAAATGCTGTTAAAAGTGAAAGTATAACTACCATTTGAGAGATAAGTGCTGTCATTTTTGCACCTATCTTATCTACTCCAAATCCAAGTAAAATTCTTAAAATTGCACCTGAAAGAATAGGAAGTGAAAGGAGTGTCGCTTTTTCCCCTGCACTCATGATGTGACCACCAAGTGCTAGTGCTTCGCCTATTTCTGTTGAGAGGGGACCGAGCATTGTCCAAACCATAAAACTCATATCGAAGTATAAAAACGCCATAAAGAGGGTTGGAGTGTGTCCTTTGCCTTTAAGTTCTTTTAATCCTGCCATTATATTTCCTTGTTTTGATAGCAGTAGTATAATACAAAAGATAAGTTATTTTGATAGATATATGATTAAAATTTAATCATATATCCAAATCTATTATGATTAAATTTTAATCACTTTGAGCAAAATGAAGCCCTATAAGTTTTTCTAAAACTTCTAAAACTTCTTCCTCATCACTTAATGATTCCACTATTGTATGCATAGCTGCTTGGTAAGGGTCAAAACCTTGAACTATTAGTTTTGCACTGTAGACTAGAAGTCTAGTTGATACAGCCTCTTGAATATCACTATCATCAAGCTGGCGAATCTCTCCTGCGATAGTGACAAGCTTTTGTGCAGTTGCATCATCAACACCACTCTCTTTTGTGAGTATCTCCTTTTCTATTTCTGCGTTTGGGTAGTTAAAAGAAAGAGCGATAAAACGCTGCTTTGTACTTGGCTTCATCCCTTTAAGTACATTTTGATAACCCGGATTGTATGATACGACAAGCATAAAGTCGGGATGTGCTTCTATGACTTCACCTGTTCTGTCAATGGGTAAAACACGACGATAATCAGCAAGAGAATGAAGTACAACAGTAGTGTCTTTTCGAGCTTCGATAATCTCATCAAGGTAACAGATACCACCTTCACGGACAGCTTTAGTAAGCGGTCCATCTTG
>DQSP01000200.1 GCA_015663215.1 Sulfurimonas sp. | reverse complement strand
GAGAGTAAAGCCCCTATAAAACCACCTAAGCCATAAGTGATTCCTGCAAAAAACTGTTGTGCTAAAGCCTTGTGCTTGTAGAGCTGATGAAGGTAGGCGATAGCTGCTGAGTGAAAGAGTGCAAAACTAAAAGCATGAAAACTTTGTGAAAAATACAATACGTATAAATTTTGTGAAAATGCGAAAACTAAGAACCAACGAAAAGCCGTAAGAAGTGTAGTAATTTGCAATACTAACAATAACTTTCCTCGTAAAAATCGTGCTTGATATCTAAACATCACTATCTCCGCCACAACACCAAAACTCCATAAGTAGATAGTCGTGTCTAGTGGAATACCCATGTCTGTTGCATAGATAGTAAAAAAGTTATAAAATGCTCCAAAGGAGAGTTGCATAAAAGTAAGCCCCGCCCATAATCTCCAATCTTGAAAAAGATTTATGTCGTTTTTGATTATCTCTGCTGTTTGTTTTTTGGTTTTATATAACTCAGAGACAATAAAAAAGGCAAAAAAGGCGGTGACAAAGGTAAGTACAAGGAGGTATTCTAAGGCAACTGTAGGTGCTGATAAGAACTTTACTAACACTAACGCAACTAAAACAAAACCTAAAGAACCAAAAAGGCGAATCTTGCCATAGTGCTCACGTCCTAGTTTCTCTAATGCTATAACCTCTATGTAAGGAAGTGTTATACCCAAACCTACTCCTAAAAATATGTTTGAGAGTAAAAGTAGATAGAAATCTTGTATAAATGTATAAAAAGAGAGTGCGCTAAGTAGCATAATCAAAAGTGAGATATTAAAAGCTTTTCTCTCTAGTTTAAATCCTTTAATAAACATCATAGGTAGAATAAAACGCACCAATGGACCAGCAGCGAAAATAATACCTATCTCTTGTGCAGAGTAATCAAATGTCGTTAAAACCTTTGGAATAAAGATAATGTAAACACCAACAACACTAAAGTAAAAGAAATAAAAAGAGGATAATAAAATATTCATTTGAAATTATAGCTAATCGCAAACAAGAAGGTATCTTAAGTAGAAAAATTACTTTATATGTTTACGAGGCATTAACCTATTTCTCCTATAATTAGACCATCTCAATTATGTTTTCCCCCTTTCATAATAGAGAACAAACTAACAATTTTTTAAACATACAGGGTTTCCCCTTTTATTATCCCTGTGTGTTTTCCTACATTTACGGTAAAATTCCATTATGAAAATCATTTTAACAACTTTAAACTCTCGTTTTACTCACTCTGCTATCGGTCTGCGTTATCTTTATGCAAATATGCAAGAGCTACAAAACGATACTCAAATCCTAGAGTTTAGTATAAATGATGCTATCCAAACAGTCGTAGAAAAACTACTTTTTGATGCACCTGAGATTATAGGTATTGGTGTATATATCTGGAATGTATCTGAGGTTGCGGAACTTATTCACATCATAAAAAAAGTCTCCCCTCAAACAAAAATAATTTTAGGTGGCCCAGAAGTCACTTATGAGCCTTTTCGTGTAAATCTTGATGATGCTGACTTTATCATTCAAGGTGAGGGAGATATGGCTTTTTATGAACTTTGCAAAAATATACAAAGTGACACTGCAAATGAACGTATCATCAAAATGACACTTCCAAAACTAAAAGAACTGAAACTTCCTTATGAGTTTTACACAGATGATGACATCAAAAACCGTTACATCTATGTAGAAATCTCACGAGGTTGCCCTTTTGAATGCGAGTTTTGTCTCTCTTCTATGGATGAAAAAGTACGAGCTTTTAACTTAGAAGAGATTTTAGAAGAGTTTGAGAAGTTATGGGTGCGAGGAGCTAGAAACTTTAAGTTTGTAGATAGAACTTTCAACCTCAACATGAAAGCAGCAAACGCTATCCTAGACTTCTTTTTAGCCAAAGAGCCTCCTTATTTTGCACACTTTGAAGTTATCCCTGATCACTTCCCCTCTTCTCTTCGCTCTAAAATAAAGCAGTTTCCAAATGGAGCACTACAACTTGAGATAGGTATACAAACACTTAACCTTCAAGTTGCAAAAAATGTCTCACGTATACTCAAACTAGACAAAATAGAAGAAAATATCGCCTTTTTAGAAAATGAAACAACAGCACATATTCACCTTGACCTCATTGTTGGTCTTCCAGGAGAGTCTCTGAGTAGTTTTGGAGCTAACCTTGATAAACTTATGAGTATGAGCTCTTGTGAAATACAGATTGGGATACTCAAAAAACTCTCAGGTACATACATTAAACGCCATGATGTAGACTTTGAAATGCAGTATAGCGATATACCTCCTTATGACATTTTAAGAAACAAGGATTTATCTTTTAATGATATCCAGATTATGAAGCGTTTTGCTCGTTTTTGGGACTTAACCTATAACAGTGGAAACTTTAAAAAATCTATAGAACTACTATGGGAAGATGAGTCAGTGTATGAAAACTTTTATGCGTTTGGACTTTGGATATATGAGCAAACAGACTCTACATGGAAGATTTCATTGCAGCGTTTAGGGGAGCTTCTTTTTGGCTACCTAACAGAGGTGAAACTTCTTGATAAACAGAGCGTAGCGGATGCAATGCTAGAAGATATGATGAAGTTAAAAGGTCGGGCTATTCCTCACTACTTAAAAGCTTTTGCAGGAGACTTTATAGCAAACGCGAAGAGTGGCACATCAGGCTTTAACAAACGCCAAGCTTAAAAGCCTCGTGAGTTTAAGCCTTTTGTTATGGCATCATTAATCTCTATTTTGTAGTGTGGATTTTTTTTCTCCAGCTCTCTGTTAAACTTTAATACTATCTCTTTAGATGTATGGGGATGACGACAAATTCTCAAAAGCATTTCTGAATAAATATCAAAATCAGGATGCGAACGCATACCTAGTTTTGCATGTATAGTTCCATGGTATTTTAAAACAGACTCTACTGCGGAAGAAAGTTCCTCTGTAGTGGAGTGTTTATCTTTTATAATTTCTAGCAAGTCATGTAAGCTTGGATATTCTCGAGTATACTCTTTTTGTGCTTTTTTCACTTTCTCTATATGTTTCTTCTTTTTAGGAATATACAACAAGAAAAAAACTAAAAAGGCGAGTATCACTATAAGCCCTAGAAATGATTGTATGAGTAGTGTTATATCCATTTAGTTTGATTCCCAAAGTGTTACAGGCTCAGAATCACCATATCTAATGTAATTTAAATTGTCAAACTTGATGTTTGTACCTTTAAGTATATGCTCATCAACTACTTTTTCAATAAACTCTGTTTTTGGATTTGTCTTTGCATAGCGAATTGCACTTGGTACTTGCATCAACCTTAGATGGTAAAAACTATCTGCATCTGGATGTTCAAAAAGTATTGCTATAAAAAAGTGTAATCGCATAAAAATCCTTAAAAGATAAACGGTATTAATCGTTTGCTACTTTTCATATATGTTGTATATTCATCATGATGCACTTTCCACAAGGACTCTTCATAAAACATTTTTATAAGCAGTGTACAAACAAGTAAAGCATATGATACAAAGATAAATGTAGTAGGATATAGCAATGTTACACCAAACATAACTGTTAAAACAGCTGCATACATTGGATGTCTTATGTAAGCATATACCCCAGTGTGCACTAAAGGGGCATCGCCTTTGATATCAGGACGAATGTTAAAATAGCGATTTGAGTACAGAGCCAAAACACCAATAACAAGACCTATAGCTATCACAAAGAGTGCTATAAAAAGGTTGTTTACTGGAGTACCAAAAGGAAGTGTCATTATAAAAATAAGAAGAAATTGACTAAAAACTAAACTATACCCTATCATCTTTTTCACATAAAAACCTTTATAATGTATAACGTCCCCACTTGTCAAGACCACTTAACCCAACATTCTTATTTCACTCATTATGCTACTAGCTGTAACTCTTGATTACTCAACTCTAACTTATTCACAGCTTCGCCATAAATTTCATTAGGAGTTTTATTTCCAAGAGCAGAGTG
>DQSP01000106.1 GCA_015663215.1 Sulfurimonas sp. | reverse complement strand
GATGAACTACCTTATAACGATGGCTACTTTTGCCATTTTCTCTGCGACGTTTTTCGTATTTTGGGCTATGTCAAACATTGAAGGCGAATATAAAAATCTTCGTCACAACTCTATGAGTGCTGGATTTAGTGTACTTCAGATTGAAAAAGACATGAACTATGTTAGTAGAACTACACGAGACATTATGCTTGGTGGTGACTATGATAAAAACATAAGTAAGTTAAAGAAAAGCATCGTAAACATTAGTAAAGAGTTTAGTAATTTAAACGATGTAATGTCTCATAACACTAGTTCTTTAGCAATGCTCAAAGATGCTAAGTTATCAACAATGATCTTTTTAGACAATTCTTTAGCAATGATGTTAGGATTTTCAAAAGAAGAGATAAAAAACAATGCTCCTTCATTGTATGCTCGCTATAAAACAGACCTAACACCTTATGCCAATGCCTCACGAACAGCTTTTAAAAAACTTGTCAACCTAAAGCAAACAGAACTAAAAGAAGATTCTGAATACCTTGAAAAAGAGATTGTATTTTACAAGTACTTAGTACTTGTAGCGGGTATTATCACTGGTTTTGTAATTCTTATCATTGCAACTATCATTAGAAAGTCTATCATTAACGGTATTAATAATTTTACAAATCTTATTTCTTATGCTGCACGTGGTGACTTTTCACAAAAATCGAACAACAACGATGAAAAGACTGAACTAGGTCAGATGGGTATTAACTTAAGTTTATTAATAGACCATACTAGCAAGTTAATTCAAGAGATAAACAAAGCTATTACTGATGCAACTCATGGAGACTTTTCTCAAGCCATTTCAGCTAATGGAATGGAAGGAGAATTTGTTGTTGCTGTAAATAGTGTAGCAGGTAGCATCGACTTTATGAAAGAACAACATGATAAAGTACAAAGAGTTACTTTTAATGCTCGACTCAGTGAGAGCAGTAGAAATGTTTCAGAATCATTAACTGTTATTCAAAGTAACCTTAAAACAAACATTGAAAACCTTAAAAATGTTACTTCAGCTACAAAGTCTGCAGCTGAACTCTCAACAAACTCTCGTGAAAATATCATGCAAGCAGTAGAAGAGCTTCATAACTTAAACGAACAAGTAAGCATGAACAATGCGAGTGTTGAAGAGCTAGCCAACCAAACTGCTAGTATTACTTCAGTTATAGAACTCATCACAGACATCGCAGATCAAACAAACCTACTTGCACTAAACGCAGCTATTGAGGCTGCTCGTGCAGGTGAGCATGGTCGTGGTTTTGCCGTGGTTGCGGACGAGGTTCGTAAACTTGCAGAACGTACACACAAAGCAACAAGTGAGATTTCAATAAGTATAAAATCACTTCAACAAGGTATGAGTGAAATTCAAGGTTCATCTGAGACCATGAAAGATACAGTCGATGCAACAACAGAGAAAATAGAAGAGTTTGAACATACACTCGTTGAGTTAAGCGATGGTTCTTCTCATATAGTGGAGCGCTCTTACCATATGGAAAACAGTATCTTTATTGTTCTCGCTAAGATTGATCATATCCTTTACAAAGCTCGTGCATATAACTCTATCATGTCACTAGAACCTATACTTAAAGAAGTTAACTCTCACCAATGTAATCTCGGTGTTTGGTATGATGGCGAAGGAAAAGAGAGATTTTCAAGCTCTTCTTCTTATTCTAAAATTGCAGCACCTCATAATATTGTACATAAAAATGCAAATGCAAACCTCGCTTTCTTACACAAAGATGCGCATAACGATACACTTAACAATGCAGATGTAATCATAAGTAACTTTGAAGAGATGGAGAGTGCATCTGAGGAGCTTTTTGTTCTTTTGGACAATATGTTACAAGAAGAGTACAACTCATAAAACCTTTCTTAACGTTAGCCTAATCTTAATTGACTACTATTAGAACATCAATTAAAAGGCTAACATTATGAACTACAAAACACGTACAGAATCCCGCTTAGAACAGATGGGTGGGTTTATCACACGAAACCCTAAAAAAATCATACTGCTTATGTTGATGATAAGCATTCTTATCATCTCAAACCTCCGTTTTATTACCATCGACACCTCAACAGAAGGCTTTTTAAAGTCTGATGACCCTGCACTTGTGCGTTATGAAGCATTTAAAGAGCAGTTTGGACAAGATGAAAAGATTATGGTTATTGTAGAGGCAAAAGATGTTTTTGCCATGCAAACACTTAAAAAACTACAAACACTCCATAACGAACTCGCCAACAATGTTCCGCACCTCAATGATATCACTTCACTTATCAATGCAAGAAATACAAGGGGTGAAGGTGATAGACTTATAGTTGAAGACCTTATGGAGAACTTTCCACAAACACAAGCTGATCTAGCAAAGATTAAAGAAACAGCACTCAACAATGCAATGTATAAAAATCTTCTTTATAACGAGGCACATAACTTTACAACTATCATACTCGAACCAAGTGCTTATGAAAGCAGACAAGGTGCTGATGACTTAGCTGGATTTGCTGCAGAGGATGAAGAAGAGGCAGAGTTTCTAACAGACCCATCAAAAAGTGAGATGGTAAGAGCAGCAAATACTATTGCCCAAAAGTTTAATAGTGATGACTTCAATGTATATGTAGCAGGTTCACTCGCAGTTAATGACTACAACAAACAATCAGTACAAAAAGATATGCAAAAATTTGTTAAACTTGTACTACTCATAATGATGTTATTTTTGTTTGTCGTTTTTAAACGCATAAGTGCTGTTATACTTCCTATATTCATAGTGATTATCTCCCTTCTTACTACTATTGGTTTTATGGCTATCTCTGGCACTCCAATCACTATTCCCACACAGATTTTACCATCATTTTTACTTGCTGTTGGTATTGGTGCTGTTGTGCATTTACTTTCAATGTTTTTTAAACACTTTAATGAAAATGGTGATAAAAATAAAGCTATTATTCACTCTTTAGGTCACTCGGGACTTGCTATTATTATGACTTCACTTACAACAGCTGCTGGGCTCTTCTCTTTTTCTAGTGCCGCTATTGAGCCCATCGCTGCACTTGGTATATTTGGAGCAGTTGGTGTACTCATAGCCCTTGTTAACACCATCATCTTTTTACCTGCACTTTTAGCACTGCTTCCTCTTAAGCAAAAAGCTGCTGCTGTGGAGAGTTCACAAAAGATGGACAAGCTTCTTTTAGCAGTTGCTGATTTTAGTTTTCTCCATGCAAAAAAGATTGTAGCAATATCTTTCTTCGTTGCCGTTACATTTATCTATCTAGCTTCGCAAGTGGCATTTAAACATGACACACTCTCGTGGCAACCAGATGATTCTCCTATCAAAATATCGACTTTTAAAGTAGATAAGGCACTTCGAGGTTCTGTAACAATGGAAGTAATTGTAGACACAGGAAAAGAAAATGGTCTTTACAATGCAGAACTTTTACAAAAAATAGATGATAGTGTACATGAGTTAGAAAAGTTTCACACAGAGACACACTTTGTTGGAAAAGGATGGAGTGTTGGAGATGTGCTTAAAGAGATTCATAGAGCCCTGCATGAAAACAATCCAGAGTATTACCGTATCACTACAAATGATGCTCTGATTCCTCAGGAGTTTTTACTTTTTGAAAACTCTGGAAGTGATGACTTAGAAGATTTTGTTGATGCGAGTATGAGTAAAGCAAGAATCACGTTCAAACTCCCATGGATGGAAGCAAGCGAATACACAGAAATAAGTGATGAACTTCAAAAGATTTTACATGAGAAATTAGGAGAGCATGCGAACATAACGATTACAGGTATGGTTCCACTTTTTCAAAGAACACTTGTTGCGGCTATGGACTCTATGGCTACTTCATATGTTATCGCGTTTATACTCATAGCTATTATGATGGTTATACTTCTTGGAAGTCTTAAAATAGGACTCATCAGTATGCTACCAAATGTTCTACCTATCATCATAGCACTAGGGTTTATGGCACTTGTAGATATGCCACTAGATCTCTTTACTATGCTTGTTGGTGCCATAGTCATCGGGCTTAGTGTTGATGATACTGTGCACTTTTTTCATAACTTTGCAAAGTACCACCATCAAGGCTATTCTACTAAAGAGGCTGTTGAAAAAACTATGGTAGGAACAGGTCGTGCACTTGTAGCTACTTCTATTGTTCTTAGTCTAGGGTTCTTTGTTTATATGTTTGCAAGTCTTTCTAATCTTGTAAACTTTGGAATTTTAGCAGGTGGTGCTATTATCATAGCACTTATTTCAAACATCATCTTAGGGCCAGCCCTCTTAACACTCATCACAAAAGATAAAAAATAAAGGAAATATTATGTTACTAAAAACACTACTACTCACAGCACTTACTCTTAGTTCTCTTTTTGCTATAACGGCACAAGAGATAGCACAAAAAGTCAGCGATAGAGATGAGGGTGATAACATCACAGCAAATATGAAAATGATACTTATAGATAAAAGTGGTAAAAAAAGAGTTCGTGATCTTAAAACTTTCACAAAAAACAAGGGTGATGACACACTTAAACTACTTTTCTTTTTAACCCCAGCAGATGTAAAAGATACAGCCTTTTTAACTTACGACTATGACAACTCAGACTTAGATGATGATCAGTGGCTCTATCTTCCAGCATTACAAAAAGTAAAACGCATCGCTTCGAGTGATAAGAGTTCTTCTTTTATGGGAAGTGATTTTACATACTCTGATATGACTAGTAGAAATGTAGAAGATTATAACTACAAGATAATGAAAGAGACAAAAGTTCAGGGGCATAAAGTATGGCAACTCTTAGTTACTCCAAAGAGTGAAAAAACAGTAGCTGAGACAGGGTACACGAAAAGTATCATGTTTGTAAGACAAGATAACTTTGTAGTCATCCAAGCACTTAACTACATCAAAGCAGGAAAAAAACTCAAATACATGATAGTAAAAGACTTAGCATTAATAGATGGCGTTTGGACAGTAAAAGAGATACAGATGGTTACAAAAAAAGGTAAAAAAACACTGCATAAGTCTATATTTAAGTTTTCTAACACTAAGTACAACCAAGATTTAGAAGAGTCACTTTTTACAACAAGAACACTAGAACGCGGTATATAACATGAAGATTCTCTTATCTCTCTCACTTATCTCCGTTTTAGCCCTCACATCTTTAAATGCAGATGACCTAGATGGTTTTGATGCACTTGAAGGTTTTGATATGCAAGAGGAGAGTCAAGAAGATATAGATTTAGATGATTTTGGCGAAGATGAGATAAGTGAGAGTGAAGTTGTAACACTACAACAAACGCCATCAAACTTCTCTTTTAACGGAAACCTCGCATTTAAGTCAGCATACGGATACCAAGAGCATAGTGTCGATGGTGTTGAGTATAGTGGTTTTAATCAAGCTCAAACGGCTCTTTTTTTACAAGTAAACTACAAGATAAACAGTGACTGGAAAGTTCGTGTAAGTGGAGATGGTTTTTATGATGGAATCTACGACCTTCACGATAAAGCATATAACCAAGCTACACTAGATGCCTACCAAACACAGCTGCGTTTTGATGATACTTACATCCAAGGTCGTATTACTAAAGACATTGACCTCAAACTCGGTCGCCAAATAGTTGTCTGGGGAAAGTCAGATAGTATTCGAATCACCGATGTTATCAACCCACTTGATAATAGACTCCCAGGTATGACAGACATAGAAGACCTGCGCTTGAGTACTTCTATGCTTAAACTTGATTACTATGTGGGTTCGTGGAACCTCTCTGCTATGGCTATTTTTGAGAGTCGTATCTTTCTTGAAGCGGCTCCTTTTGGAGAGTACTTTCCAGCAGATATAGTTTTTCCTGGTGCTCCTAATCCTTTCATACCCTTAGCACAACCCACAAGTACGATTGATGACACTCAGTATGCTTTTGCACTCAATGGAGTCTTTTCAGGTTGGGACTTGTCTTTTTACGGGGCGGATGTACTTGACTCAAGATGGCACCTAGAAGGAACTCCTGTGAATGGTGAGAGAGTTGTCTCCAAAATCCAAATGCTTGGGTCCGCGTTTAACATAGTTAAAGGTTCTTGGCTCTTTAAAACAGAACTAGCTTACATAAATGGGCTCAAGTATAACTCTACACAAGATGAAAAAAATCGTCTTGACACATTAATTGGTCTTGACTATATGGGAGTTAAAGATACAGTTTTATCTCTTGAAGTAGCAAATAAACATCTCTTAAACTATGAAAAACAGATGTCAGGGTATACTTTAGGCATTATTCCCGACTACACTGAAGAAGATGAGATACAAACTGCCATTCGTGCGACTCACTCCTTTTCTAACGATACTATTAATACAACAGCCTTACTCAGTATGTTTGGACACAACTGGCAATATGGTGGTTTTGCGAGAGTATCTTTAGAGTATGATATTGCAGATGCACTTGTCGCAAACTTTGGTCTCATAAACTACATAGCTCCTGCTAAGCCTGAGGATAAACCTTTTACAGATGCCATAAGTAATAATGGTAGAGTCTTTGCAGATATAACTTACAGTTTTTAAAAGCTTATCTTCATCTGTGTACCCTCACCTACTACCGAAGAGGTTGATATCTCAAGTCCCATTGAATCACATAGTCTTTTAGCGATATCTAGCCCTATTCCATGTCCATTTGTTTGCTCTTTATAGTTTCGCTTAAATACATTTTCTGGTTCAGATATTCCTATTCCAGTATCTTCTATATACAGTGTTCTATTTCTAGCATATATTTTGACACTGCCCTCTTTTTTATTATATTTACAAGCGTTTGAAATTATATTACTCAAAATCTGCTTGAGGGCATTTTTATTTATTTTTGCTTCAAAATGACTACTCTCTACTATAAATCTAATATCGGGACATATACTTTTTTGAGTAGCAACTAGCTCATCAATAATCTCAAAAATATTCTCATTTTGCATCACAAAAGTATCTTCTTCTAGTAGTGTAGTTAAGCTTATATGTAACTCTCCTATCTCTTGTGTACTCCGCTTTATTCTTTGTAGTGCTTTAGAGTCTTCCTTGAGAGTTCTTTCTAAAATCTTTGTATTTAAGAGTATGGAAGTAACAGGTGTGTTTAAATCGTGAATCAAATCTTTTGAGAAACTATCTAGTTTTACTATTGCCTCTTGCATGGGAACTAAAGCTCTCATAGAGAGATGATAGCTTATAAACGCGAAGAGAAAAAGTAAAAATAGTTGCACTGCGATTATTTTTATTTTAATGTTTAACAGATGTTCATAAAAAAGATTTTTAGATTTTTTTACAAGGTAGTATCGTCCCTTCCAGTCATAAGGCAGATATGCTATGAAGTATTTCTCTTTAACTTCAAAATTATTAATATTAAAATTAGCAATTTTTTGCAGAGAAACAGTATGCTCAATACCATCTAAATGTTTGTCATGTTGATCCATCTTAAGTTTTCGAATATGTTCTATCATAGAGAAGTGCTCTTTTTCTAACTGCACCTTTTGCTGTTCTCCATAGTAAAAGTACCCAGCCGCTAAAATAAGTAAGGATACACTACCAAAATAAATAGTGAAAAATTTCCAAAAAGCTTTTTTCTCATGTACTAACAAGTCTGTACCCTGTACCCTTTATAGTCTGTATCTCTAAACCAACTTTACGTAGTTTTGTGATGTAGACACGCAAAGCTCCCTCACTTGCCTCATTCTCTCGGTTAAGTTCAAAAAGTAGTTCTTCTTTAGTTACCGTCGTATCTATATTTTTAAAAAAAAGTGTGAGTAATTTTTGCTCTTGTGGTGCTAAAAGGATTAACTCATCCTCATTAAAAAGTTCATTTGTAACTATTTTATATACTAAGTTTTTATATTTAACTTCATTCTCAAGAGTTTGAAAAGATTTTCTAAGTACTGCTTTTACACGAACAACGAGCTCATCAAAATCAAAAGGTTTTTTAAGATAGTCATCAGCTCCAGCACCAAAACCTTTGGAGAGTGAAGCTATATCGCTCAAAGATGTTAAAAAGATACAAGGAGTGGCATCTCCTGCATCTCTCAGACTTTGTAGGAGTTCAAAACCATTATAGTCTGGTACATTAACATCAAAAAGCATCAACTCAAAACTTTGAGTTGATGTTAAGTCTAAGACATGATTGCCATGAGTCACTAAATTTACTTCATAGCCTTCTGATTCTAAAAGCTCACAGAGTGTTTCACCTAGTGTAACATCATCTTCAAGGAGGAGAATTCTAGCCATCTTTTTTAACTATTCCCAGTCATCGAACATAGAGTTCGCATGTTTGTCTTTTTTATAGCGTTTGGCATTTTTGTTTTTATCGAGTTGGTTTGAAGCATAAAGAATTGCTTCTTTAATGCTCTCTATATCATCTTGCGAGTCTTTATAGCCAATCATCTTTTTCACAAGAATTTGCAGGTCCTTTAGCTCACCCTTGTAGAGGTCTATCTCATCTATGCGTTTGAGAAGTTTTACAGAGTTATCTATCTTTTTATTCAAACTTTTATGAGTAATTTCGGGTGTATTCATTAAAAATGAAATCATACCCTTATGAAAACGTTCTAATGCTCGAATGTACCTGAGTCTATTTGCATTATTTATAGCTTTTGCAGATGCTGCCATTGTATTCCTATTTAGATATTGTTGTTATAATTATACACTAGTTAAAAAAACCTCAGAACTTTTGGAGAACAAATTGAAAAAAATCGTTTTATTGTTACTACTTCTATCTGCATCCCTTTTTGCAGAACTAAAAAATGCCTACATGACACAGGAGATATTAGACTCAGGAATACCTATTGTTGATGTGCGAACAGTTGGAGAGTGGAAGAGTGAAGGTCTTTTAAAGGGTGCTATTCCCATAGAATTTTTTAATGAGCGAGGAAAATACAACATTAATAAGTTTTTAAAAGAACTCAATGCAAAAGTAGACACAACAAAACCTTTCGCTATTATCTGTCATACCGGAGGTAGAACCTCTATGATAGCACCATGGATGTCAAAAGAGTTAAACTACAAGGTCACAAATATTTTAGGCGGAATGGAGTATGCAACAAAGGGTTTAAAAATGAAAGTCTACCCTTATAAAAAGTAACTCAAACGCCATGAAAATACCGTCTTTTGTAAAATTTATCTACTATTTTACAGTAAGACTTATTATAGTTCTTTCTGTTTTAGGCTTTATAATATTTTTACTTTGGGGTGTACTCTATCTACTCTTTATCAGATAAAAACTCAAACGCGAACATACTTTTAGCAGGTATTTTAGCCATCATCATAGGTGTTGGTGTAGCTCGCTTCGCGTTTACTTCCTTACTACCCTCAATGCTAGAGGATTATCTAAGTGTCACACAGGCAGGTGTTTTAGCCTCACTCAACTTTGTCGGTTATCTCAGCGGTGCACTCTTTTCTATCTCGCTTAAAAACATACAAAAAAAAGTCTTTTACTTTCGCCTTGGTATAGTTCTAAGTATATTTACCTCACTTATTCTCGGTACAACACAAAATGAACTTTTATGGATAGTCTCTCGCATGTTTGCAGGCTTTGGCTCAGCGATGATACTTTTAGTAGGGGCATCACTTGTTATGCTAAAGTTAAACTTAGAGAACAAAACAAAAGCGATGGGTATTCATTTTAGTGGGATTGGTTTTGCCATTGTCATCAGTGAGTTAGTATCGCAACAAGTTTTAGAGAACAACACATGGCAAGATGCTTGGCTAGTTCTAGCTTTGATGGCGTTTGTCTTCTCTTTTTATATCTTTCACATCATATCATTTGACAAAGAGTTGCATACAAAACCACTCAAAAAAGAGAGTACTAAGTCTATCTTTTCTCTGTATGTAATTTTACTAATACTCGCCTACTTTACAGAGGGAGTTGGGTTTGTAGTTCAAGGTACATTTTTACCTGAAATCGTGAATTCATTAGAGGGTCTAGAGGGGAAAGGAAACCTTGCTTGGCTCATAGTAGGAATTGCAGGAGTCCCCTCTTCCATACTCTGGATGCGTTTAGCTCATAGGTTTAACAGTGCAGATGTCATCATCTTCGCTTTGTCTTTGCAAGTCATAGGTATACTTCTCCCAGCACTCAGTACAAACATATATATAAACCTCTTGAGTGCCGCTATCTACGGTAGTACTTTCATAGGTCTAGTAGCACTATTTATGAACCTCGGAGGGAAAATCTCTAAACACAACCCTGTTATACTTATGGGTTCAATGACAGCAGCCTACGGCATAGGTCAAGTAGCTGCACCTCTTTACAGTGTAGCCCTCATCGCCGAGTTTGGGAATTTTAACACAACACTTTACCTCACTGCATTTATAGTCTTTTTAGGAATATTACTAATGTTGTATACAAAACGACTAAATGCTCATACATCACACTAACTCTACACTTCACAACTTATCAATATATCCCATTTTTTCCTGCAGTATATATTATTTTATTCTTGTAAAAATAAAAGTGCTTTACCTCTGGAGTTACTAAAATTTGTATTTCATTCAAGAAGTAATCCAATAATATTTATTTTTACTTCAATCATTCTATCTAGAAATCTTAGTAATAGGCTTAATATTATTAACCATTGCATACAAAGTCGGCAGATAAAGCAGATTTAAAACAGTTCCCCAAATCAAACCAAACCCAATAGAAATCGCGATAGGTTGCAGTATAACTGCTTGACCTGTTGCATAAAAGATGAGTGTAAAGAGTCCTAAAAAGGTTGTGATACTTGTGATGAGTATGGGTCTTAGTCTATGCTTTGCACGAGTAAAAAACTCCTCACTATTACGAGTTCCATGTAAGAAGTCTAGCATGATTATTCCGTCGTTAATTACAACACCTGCGAGTCCTAGTATACCTATGACCGAGGGCATTGTCAGAGGGATGCCTAGTAGTTTATGACCAAGCAATGCTCCTAGAACTGAAAAAGGTATGACACTCATAACCATCAGAACATACTTCACTTTCGAGAAAATGAGCAGTAGTGTGATGAAGATGAGAAACATCGCTAAGATGAGAGATGATTTCATATCTGACTTTAGCTGTTTTGACTTCTCCTTTTCTCCTAGTAGGTTTACATCTATTCCCATATTCGCTATCTTGTCTAAAATAGGCTGTAGTAGTTGGAGGACTTCTTCTGGCGTTATCACTCTCTTGTCTAAGTTGGCAAAAACAGTTTTTACTATAGCCCCATTAAGCTTGTTTATACTCTCATAATCTCGCACTGTTATGATGTTTGCTACATCTGTGAGCTTTACATACCTGCCATCATTTAGGCTGATGTTGAAGTTAAAAAGTGTCGCTTTTTTATCCTTGTTAACATCGAGTGTTTTTATCTCCATAACGCCACGGTTATTAAAAGTAGTCGATTGGCGTTTTTCTAAAAAGAAGTCGCTAAGAACTTTTGATATAGAAGCTTCACTAAGACCCAAACTCTCACCATAAGAGTTTATCTCTATCTTGTACTCCATCTTTCCATATTTAATGTTATCGCTAAAGTTTTCCACCCCTTTTATGTTCGCTAAGGCTGACTCTAACTCTTTTATACTTTTTTCTAGAATAGCGTCTTCACTTCCCGAGAGGTTTACCTGTATGTCACTTCTTATAAGCCCTGGTTTATCTGCTGTTACTCCGAGCTCAAGCATAGAGTACTTCTCTTTAAATGGCTCTATTATCTCTTGAAGTCGTGGCGAGAGTTCATACGTCTTTTTATCTCTGCGTTTATCTGGGTCATGAAAATCAAAACTAAAGTTGAGTATGGGGTTAATGTACTCGGCTATAAAGTTTGTATCTTTTCTGTCATATAGCTCTAGTGTGATGTAAAAAACATTGTTGTTAAACTCTGTCTCACCTGAAAGGCTTCGTCTGTAGCCCGTTGTCGCAGAGATAGACTTGAGTGAAAACTCTTCCCCATGTTTCATTATCTCTGCTTCTATCTTTTTTGAGAGGGAAAATGTCTCTTCTATGGGTGTGTTTATATCTATTTTTGCTGAGACATAAAGGTTATTTCCATCGAAGTTAGGAAAGAACTGAAACTTCATTGATTTTCCTGTCAGCACAGTCAAAAGAGGTACAAGAACAAGAAAAGTGAGTAGAAAGGTTTTTTTATAATGTATGTTAAATGAGAGTACTTTTTCATACAAGTTTTGAGCCCCTGTCCAGTCCACAAGGTTGTTACTTTTTTTAAGTAGCTCTCGTGCATGTAAAGGTAAAAACAAAAAACTCTCAACAAGTGAGCCTAGAAGTATGAGTACCACGACAATAGGCACAAGAATCAAGAATAGTGCTATCTCCCCATGCATCAAAAACATCGGTAAAAATGCAGCAGCTGTGGTTAGAGTTGCAAGCGAGACAGGCAACATCATCTCTTTTACCCCGACTATTGAAGCCTCTTTAACATCCATACCCTCATCTATGTGCCTCTGTATGTTCTCACTCACGACTATGGCATCATCCACCACAATCCCGATAACAATAAGAGCGCCTAAAAGTGAAACTATATTGATAGAGTATCCAAGATAATAGATAAATAAAAGCCCAATAATAAAAGAAAATGGAATCCCTAATGCCACGATAAACGCGATACGAAGATTTATAAGAATATACATAGATAAAAAGACAAGAACAAGCCCAAACATCAGGTTAGAGATGACAGTATCAAGCCGTTTTTTTATAGGAATAGAACTATCTTTGTAGGGGTTAAATATCACATCTTTGTAACTCTTTTTGAGTTTTTGTACTTCTGCAATAACTATTTTAGAGAGTTTTAGTGCATCGCCCTCTTCTCCTTTAGAAATAACTAAAGTAAGTGTGTCATTGTTGTTAAAAGTAGCAAGTGTTGATGTCTGAGGATGGAGTATCTCCACCTCAGCTAAGTCACCCAAACGCACATACTTATCATCTATGTTTAAGATGCTCTCTTCCCAGTCTGCTGCATCTGTTTTACCATTTACAGTAGATATAAACGCGAAACTCCCTTTCTCCTCAATCTTGCCAATAGGAAATATATAAGAGAGATTTCTAATGGCGTTTACTACACTAACAGGTTTGAGTCCATAAGCCAAAATCACTTCCGAGTTTACTTTTATGGAGACTTCTTCTTTTGAGTCCCCTCTTATAGCCACTTCTGCGATATGTTTAATCTTAGAGAGTTTACTTTTTACATCTTGGGCTATCTCTGTGAGTTGTCCTTGAGAGAGTGTTTTTGAAGATATAGCAACTCTTATGAGAGGTTTATTTTTATCTATAAGTGTCGCTGCAGGCTCTAACATATCTGATGGTAAGTACTGTTTTGAGAGGCTTATAGCATCTTTTACATTGTTTAAGATATTTATCTTATTTGCACTCTCACTGAGTGTTAGAATGATAGTAAACGCACCAGGGGCTATAGTTGCTTCTGTCTTGTCGATTCCGCTAATATTACTCATGGCATCTTCTATGTCACGAACAGCCATCTTATCCATATTTGCCGCACTAGCACCCGCATATGAACCACGAACACTTATCTTATCAAGTTCTACAACAGGAAACATCTCTTTTGGAATGTTGATGTAAGCATTGACACCCATAAAAAGTAAAAAAGCTAAAAGTGCATAGTTCAAACGCGAATTATTTATAAAATATTGTAAAAAATTTATCATTTAGAATTCTACACAATAATAGTTTACACTTGGATATTTAGATACTCTTGATATAATTGCACTATGAATTTAAATAAAAGTTTTCTCACTAACCTTATAGCAGTTATTATTATCGGTTTATCTTTTGTCATTTTAGAGTTTCATACAGCTCTTCTTTTTACAGGTCTTTTTGCACTATCAGGAGCCATCACAAACCAACTAGCCATTCATATGCTTTTTGAGAAAGTTCCCCTTCTTTATGGCTCAGGTGTTATTCCCCTGCGTTTTGAAGCCTTTAAAGAGTCTATAAAAAACTTAATGATGAATGAGTTTTTTACTCGTGAGCAGTTAGAGAACTTCTTTGCCAATGAAGAGCAAAAAATAAACCTAGAACCTATCATAGAAGATACAGACTTCAGCCCTGCGTTTGATGCCCTTAGTAAAACAGTGATGGAATCTTCATTTGGTGGAATGTTAGGAATGTTTGGAGGAGAGACTGCACTAGAGAGTCTTCGCGAGCCATTTTCAAACAAAATGAAGTCAGCAGTAATAAAGATAGTAAACTCAAAGACTTTTAACACAACAATGCAAAAACACTTACAAAGTTCATCACTTAATGAAGATATGCTAACCTCCATAGAGTCGGTAATAGACTCGCGTTTAGAGCAGTTAACACCAGAACTAGTAAAAGAGATGGTACAAAAGCTCATAAAAGAGCATCTTGACTGGCTTGTTGTTTGGGGTGGTGTATTTGGTGGAGCGATAGGCTTAGTAAGTTCATTTTTTATATAATTGTTCTAAAATGGGCATTAGACTTATACAGTCTTATACCCTTTATCTAACCAACCCCAGTTAATACCACCATCTAAGTCATAAACATTAGTATATTTTAGCTGCAATGCTAGTAGTTCACCTACTGATTTTGTTCGTCTTGCATGTGCACAGACTAGTATAAAAGGCTGTTCTTTATCTGTTACGACTTTGGTAAATGCTTCTAAAAAACTCTTGACATCATATCCACCTTCTTCATCAAAGAATGTAATTTTATGACTTCCTTCAATAGTACCATAGTGTTCCCACTCATCAGCTCTTCTAATGTCAATGACCTTATATCCTTCTTCTACTTTCTCATTAAACTCATCTGCGTTTAGAGATATTATCGCTCCTGAACCTAACATTGTTTTCCTTTATTTATATCTAAAAACCATTGAGGCATCATACTTTGCACGAAAGGATAGTTGCGCACTAAGTGCATTGTAGCATCATACACAACTGTAGCATCTTCTGAGGCATACTTTATCTGCTTAACAGATAAAATCTCAGCTTCCCAGTTAGATACACTCATTTTTTTTGATTTTAGTAAATTTTTATTTAAAAAGATTTTAGCCACTTTTTTTGCACCGATGCTATTTTTGGATGTGAGTTTTGTTAAAATTTCATCGAGGTCAAGTGTACCTTTCATATGAACTTTAAACTCATCATAAAGTGCTTTTTTGTCCCCTACTAAATTTATACCAATTTTTATCATGTTTCTATCTGTTATGAGATCAAGTAGAGGCTGTATATTTTTGATTTGTTGTACTTGTATGAGGTAACACTCATCTGCGTTTGCTAGTTGAAAAAGTGCTATTTTATTTGCTTTTTTACCCTTTTCAAAGATGGGCTTTTGTTCTGTGTCAAAACCTATGAGCTTTGTATTTCTCAAAGATGCTATAGCTAACTTTAGCTCTTGTTCTGTACGGACTATACTTAACTTTCGCTCTCCTACTGTGTACTCTTCTAAGAGTTTGTCTTCATCT
>DQSP01000101.1 GCA_015663215.1 Sulfurimonas sp. | reverse complement strand
ATTATTCCCTTCAATTAGTGCACTTGAAGGAAGTGGAATAGAGTTTGTAAGATTTGTAGTTGCTTCTTTACCTGTAGCATCATTTGTTAATATTTCTACACCTAGTTTTATATACCCATCATCCTTAGGTATCTCTTTTGTTTTAATAAGAACTGTTCCTCCACCAAATGAAGCAGGTAAATCACTAGTATATGACTTCTGAATAGTAATACTTTCTACAACGGTAGTTGGAAATATATCAAGAGGTACAACCCTTTTTGTTGGTTCAGGTGAGGGTATATGTAAGCCGTTGAGCATTACAGTAGAGTATCTATCTCCTAAGCCTCTTACATAAACATATTTACCCCCAACTATAGTAATACCACTTACTCTTTTGAGGGCTGATGCGACAGTACTATCTCCACTTTTAGAAAACTGCTCACTTCCTAAAACATTACCTACACTGTCACTATTTCTCTCTTGTGAAATCGAAGCAGCTACACTTCCTTCTATGTGTGGAGCAAGTACAACAAACTCATCAAGTTCCATTGCTGCAGGAGAAAGCTCAAGTAGTTTAGAGATCAATTCATTCGCAATGATAGTGACTTTGATAGTCTGTGCACTAAAATCTTGATGAATAATAGTAATAATATGGACACCTTGCGGTAAATTTAACTCTATAAATCCTTTTGCATTTGACTTAGCTTCAATGTCAGTACCTTTTACAAAAACAGTTGCATTTTGTACTTTTTTCTTGTTTTCACTTGATGCTAAGGTAAGTATAATAGTTCCTTTGAGAATGGTGGCATTTGTATCTGCTATGGATGCATTGTGCATTTGTGGTGTTTCAGTGTCAATAAATGCTAATGAGTTATCACTTTTTAAAGATATAATGACTTGAGACTCTTTAGTAGATTCTACTAAAATATTTTTGCGTACAAAAGCTTGAACTTTACCACCTTCTCTTGCAAGAAGTTGAATTTGATAATTTCCTTTTTCAAGTTTAGAAAAGAAATATCCATCTTCATCAGTTTTTGCTTGAAGTAATTTTTTTGTATTGATTTCTATGATGCTAAACTCTTGGTTTTGAAGAGGTATACCATCTTTTAGTACAACTAAAGAGAAACTACCAAATGTTCCAGCATAGATGTTTGCTAATAAGGCTAAAGTTATAAGTATTATTCTCATAATGAACACTCCCAGTGATTGTTTTTGCATTTATCCATGTTTTTTCTTAGCTCAATAGATTTAGTAAAAAGATTGTTTTGTGTAATTTTCTTGAGATATTTTTCACTCTGATCAAATTCACCGACTTTATAATAAGAAAAAGCAAGGGCATAAACTAAGTTCTCATCTTTAAGCAAATCATTACGTATTAAAGCACTCTCGGTTGCTATAACTCTTTCATACTGGGAAAACTCTAAGTAAATTGCAACTTTTTGTTTATACTTCTCTTTAGTATCAAGAATTTGAGAGTTTTTGTAGATAGCTTGTACAAAATCTTTGGCACGTCTAAACATCTCTGAGGAGTCTTTGATATACTTATTATCTTGAAGGGAGGCTTCATCAAAAAGTGTAGCAGCAGACTCAATCATATTTATATCTATGTAAAGATTTGCAAGTAAGATAGTAATGATTACATTTTTATCATACTTTAGATGAGCTTCTTCTGCTAGTACTGTTGCTTTGTGTGTCTCTTTTGCTTTTCTGAGAGCACTAATAAAAGAGATAGTTACTTTTTCATTTGTATCTGCATTTTCAAGATAAATATTTGCATCATCTAGTGCACTTTGGTAAAGTTCAAGGGAGATATAGTATGCAAATCTCTGCTTGTATGCATCATAATATTCTGGATGTAAAAGATTTACTTCTTTAAGTGTTATGAGTGCATTGTTATAGTCGTGAAGTCTATAAAAACATTCAGCTTTAAGAGCCATTAGTTTTGGTTTTTCATTTACTAACTCGTTTGCATTTTCTAGTGCTTCAATAGCTCTAGCATATAGCTTAAGTTTGAAATAGTTTTGAGCTATGTAAAGATAAACACTTTTCTCTTTTTGACCATTTTTTATAGCGAGGAGAAAACTAGTATTTGATGCTTGATACTCATGAAGTTTGAGTTGAATAAGCCCTTTTAATGTAAAGAACTGTGCTTTATCAAGATCTTCTTGTGTAATATCAACATTTTTTAGTGCTTGGTTAGCACGGTTATAGTACCCATCTTTCATAAGTAGTGTAGCTAAAACTACATAGTCAACATCGTCTTTGTTATTTTTATCAACTGCAAAGAGTGCAGTCGATAAAAACAGTGTTAATAGTATTGTTAAAATTATTTTCATATTTATCTCTTATTGAAAATCAAATCTGATTTTTTGTTTGGCCCAAACTTTGACAGTTTTGCCTTTATACTCACCTGGTGCAAAGTGCCAAGATTTTACACCTTGGATTGCCACTTCATCAAATACACCTTGAGGCTGACTCTCTAAAACTCTTACTTTAGCTACATTTCCATGAAGGTCTATAAGTAAATTTAAGAGTACATACCCTTTGATACCTTTTTTCTTTGCAGATTTTGGGTACTCCATAGCTGAGCGTTCAAGTGCAGAGGGTGCTTTATCAACACTACCTTCACTCATCACTACATCTTTATCTATATCGCCAAGTAGTGAATCATCCATGCCCATATCATCACTCATAAAAGCTTCCAACCCTGTATCAATTCCGCTTAATGCAGAATTCATATTTGGTGTTGTTGTAGCCTTATGGGGTTTTGGTTTAACTCTTTTTGGCTTTGGCTTTGGTTTGGGTTTTGGCTTTGGTTTGACTACTTTATGCACTTCAAAACTTGATGAAATATTATTCTTTTTTTGATGCGGTAACATCCCTTCCTCATTCATCTGGATGACAATAATAAAAACAAAAAATAGTCCAAACAGTGACCAAGCAAAAGCTTTAAGATGACTCAAAAATGAGTTAGAATTATTCACGACTAACCTACTTCTTTCTTTGTTGCCACAGCAACATCTCTAGCTCCTGAAAGCCTACACTGATCTACTAGTTCTATAAGTTTCTCAACAGCGATAGAATCATCACTAATAACTAGAACTGATTTTTCAGTAGAAGCACGGAGAAGTTCTCTAAGTTTTCCTTGAACAGCCCAAAGTTTTAATGTTTGGTTGTCAATGTATACTTCGGCTTGATTATCAATATATACTCTGATAACTTTACTAGAAGCTCTTGATGCTGAAGATGCACCTGGACGGTTAAGGTCAAGCTTCATATCTTTAGTAAAAGTAGAACTAACCATAAAAAAGATTAGTAAGATAAATACCATGTCAATAAGTGGTGACATGTCTACATCGCTAATCTCTTCTTTTTTTCTTCTAAATTTCATTTAAATTTCCTTCGCTACATAAAATATCTGTAATCTGATCTAAGTCTAGCTCCATGTTAAAAGCTTTTTTATCAAGTAGTCTTCCTATGACTAAACCAGGAACGGCAACTACAAGTCCAAGTTGAGTTGTAAAGAGTGCCTGAGATATACCCCCAGCAATACCACCACTCTGAGAAAAAAGACTCATTGAAGCTAAAGAGTCAAATGTTTCTATCATTCCTATAACAGTTCCAAGTAGTCCGATGAGTGGTGCTACAACAACAACTGTTTTTACTAAGTTTTTGTATTTGACTAAATCTCTTCTATACCAATAAAAAGAGTCATCAAGTAACTTTCTTAGTATTTTTGTATCACTTGTTGCTTGACGAATGTTTAAGCCATCTACTACAGCTGAATCAATGAAACCACGAGCTTCACTTCTTTTGCCTGATGCAAACTTTCTGATTAAAACACGAATACTCTTTTTTGTACCACGTTTAATAGTGTGGTATCTATATCCAAGACCATACCAAAGTGCAAAAACAAGTATGAAAAGAGGGTACATTATCAGTGCACCTCCACTATTCATATAGATGCTAAACTGATGAAACAGTGTAATAATTGCTTCCATTATTTTTGCTTGTTATACTCGTTTACTATATGTAATGCTGAGTGCTCCATACTATCTTTGATACTCTCTGCCCAACTGTTT
>DQSP01000086.1 GCA_015663215.1 Sulfurimonas sp. | reverse complement strand
CATATTAACTTCTTCGCTTTATTTAAAGAAGTTAATTCGTTTGCTTCAATATTAGCAATAATATCTTCATACTTTTTCATATCATGTGTGACTAAAATAAAACTCAGTTTTTCTAAGGAACTTGTCTCATTCACTCGTTTACAAAAAAGGGCTTCTTGGGGATCTTGTTCTTTTTGCTTACGAAGTTTTATCTTTGCCACTAAAAACCCTGCTAAAAAAGTCAAAACATAATAAATATACTTTCTATCAAATTCAAAGCCTTTCTCCTCCGGGTCTAAAAGTTCTTCTTTTTTAAACTTAGGAGCTGTTACTTGAATATCTAAAGCATCAAAACGCAGTACTTTAGACTTATTTTGTGTGAGGTCAAAGTATCTTACCTCCCAAGCAGGAATAGTGAAACTTTTATCACTTACAAAAGCAAACTTTTTTCTCCAGCTACCTTGATAGCCCTCAGCTGTTAAAACAATCTCCTCGTTTGCTGCTTCGCTAAAGACCTCAACTCCATCTATCTTCATAGCGATATCTTTAAAAACTTGAAAATCACCAACACCACTTACAAGAAACTCTAAATGAAATGGTGTATAAGATTCTAATGATGTTTTATCTTTTTTCACAGCTAAAGTAAACTCGCCTACCATACTGTTTGCTGTTTCTAAAATGTTAAACACAACACTTTTTTGTTTATATGGGAAGAGAGAGAACTCTTCGTAGTTAGCATTGTCGCGACCAAGCATTCCATTTTCTATAGAATCTTTGTTCGTTTTTTTCATCATAGTATCAAGTGAGAGAGAAAATTGTCCCACTTTTTTAACAAAAAGAACAAATTCATACTCATTTATTTTCTTACCATCAACTATTTTTTCATCTTCTCTAAGTATCTCTATCTTATAATTTTCACTATCTATAGTTGGATTAAATTCTATGACATAAAGTTCTGCACTATCACTATAACTACATGTATATACTAGATGTATTGCTTCATTTACATATGCTTCACTTTTATTGACTGCTACACTCCACACATATTCTGATGCTTGTAGTGTTATACTAAAGAAAAGAAAAAGTATCAAATTACCAAGGTTTTTTTTCATCTATTTTCCTTTTATTTATAAGTTCATACTGTTTAGAACTCAGTTTTGCTTTGTCTGAGTTAAGAGAAACACTTGACTCCTGTTTACTCTTTTTGGACTTCTTACTCGCACCGTTACTAGCAGCAGCACTTACTTTCATGTTTGAACTACCACCCTCTTTTTTATTCTTACGAGTACTCTCATTTTTTTTCGCTAATTTCGATTTCTTTTTACTTTTTTGTTGTCCTGTTGTCATCTGTTTCTCTTCATCAACACCATAAATATACTTCAAATTTTCATCTGCCTCTTTGGTATAGTTTAGAGCTAAAGATTTTCTATAAGCCACTCTTGCTTTTTCGAACTCTTTTAAACGCACCAAAGCATTTGCACTATTATAATACACAACAGCTTTTATCTCTGCTTTACTTGATTTTACACTTCTAAATGCTGACAAAGCTTTTTCGTACTCTCCATCTTTATAAAGTGTCACACCTTGCTCAAACGCCACTCTGTTTTCATTCTTAATAAAATCCAAAACAGTTGCATCTAAAGAGATTCCAAAAAGAAGTAAAAGTGCTAAAAGATGATGTTTTAGTGAGGTAACACTCACTAAAAATGTAAGAAGTGATAGTCCTACAAAATAATAAAAGAGTTCAACATTTTGAACAATGGTAACATTACTTTTATACTCATCATCTCTTTGAGAGTGTAGTGCAGTGATAATTTCACTTAGAGAGTCCGTGTAAACTCCTCCACTTACTTCACTTATCAAAGATACTGCACTATTTTGGCGACTCACAACGATGTCATCCATCTCATCTTTTAGTAGTTCTCCGTTTTCTAAATGCAGAGTCCCTCCACTTCTTGTCGCAATCATGAGTACATTTACCTCTAAGTTATGCTCTTTTGCATAGTTTGCTTCATCTTCATAGTTTAACTCATCTGCACCATCTGTTAGTAAAACCACACTCACTCGTGGAGATTTTGACATCTTTCTAGCGAGAATCAATGCAGGCATAACACTGCTTCCTTTTGTCATAATGAGCTTCTCATCTAAACCACCAAAGAGATGTAGTAGAAGTTGAGTGTCTTGTGTTAGAGGTGAAAGTATGATGGCGTTTGTAGTAAATCCAAGCACTCCAAAACGACTTTTCTGCTCACTTCTTACCAGCTCTTGTAAAGTTTTTTTCGCAAACTTTAAACGCGAAGGAGCTATATCTTCTGCTTGCATAGAGTAGGAGAGATCAAGTGCAATCACGACATCATTTAAAAGTTCTTGTGTTTTTATGGGTTCTTGTTCTATAACTGGACGAGTTAAAGCTAAAACTATAAACACAAAACTTAGTATGTAACCATAAGCCGTTAAACGCAAACTTTTAAAGTCTTTTTTAATGAATGCAGCAACTAAAAAAAGTAAGAGCCAGAGATACTCAGGGTTTAATATACTCATCGCTTCATCTCCCTGTAGAGTAAAAAGAGTAAAAATCCACATGCCAAAAGAAGTAGTGTTTGAAAGTAGTAGTCTTTTAACTTATACTCTTTTGAACTGATTTTAGATGACTCTAGTGAATCAATAGCATTATAAATATTTTGTAATTCTTTTGCACTCACAGCACTATAGTAGATACCTCCACTCTCTTTAGCAATCTTGCGCATCAAGATAGAATCTGCTTCACCTATAGCAATAGTATAAATTTTTACCCCTTCATTTTTTGCAAGAGCCAAAGCAGCTTTTGGTGAGATAGAGCCACTGTTGTGCTCACCATCACTCAGCAATATCATCACTTTACTTTTTGCTTTTGAGTGTTTAAAAGCTCTCACACCCATTGCAATTCCTTCTCCTATGGCAGTGTTTTGTCCAGCCATACCTTCACTTAGATAAGAAAGCATATCAACAACTATCTCTTTCTCATAGGTAATGGGTGAAGCTATAAAAGCGAAGTCTCCATATAAAACTATCCCTATATTATCACTCTCTCTATTTAAGATAAACCTACTTGCGACTATCTTAGTCAAAGTAAACCTAGAGAGACGTTCCCCTTGACTCAACTCATCTTCAACATCAAAACCTGAAGCATTCATAGAACCACTTGCATCTAAGACAAGGACTATATCTTTCCCATTGCGATTAAGAGGATTTGATTTGTCTACTATGATAGGCGAAGCTAGTGCAACACATAGGAGTATAAAAATGATGATTTTCACTATCCATTCTATTTTCATAAAGTTATGCTTAACAGGCAAAAATTGTAAATGCACAAAGTACTGTTGCTTGAGATACTCTCTACATTTGAATAAACACCAAAGTATAGGGATAAGGAGGAAAATAAGATATGGGTATTCAAAACTATAGTAATTCATTAGCTCTATTTTATCAAAATTAACACTTTAATATGTAAACATAGAAGTATTTTCAACAAATGTTGCAATTTCATCCTTTTTATCTTGACATATTTTACCTATTTGTCTATAATTTCGACCTCTTAACAATAAGAGGAATAAGTCTTGTTAGCTCAGCTGGTAGAGCACGTCACTTTTAATGATGTGGCCGATGGTTCGAATCCATCACAGGACACCATTTTTTTGTTTATTTGCACTTCAGTTTAAAGCTCACTTACTAGATGTAAGCTTCACTTTAACCTTCAGCACAACTAAATCAAAAACAACTTACTACTTACAAAGCGGCCCCGTCGTCTAGCGGTTAGGATCCATGGTTTTCATCCATGTTACAGGAGTTCAATTCTCCTCGGGGTCACCACACTTTAAATCAAACATCAACTTATAAACTTAATAATCAGTAGTTAATTCCAATGCCCGTCGTTTTGAAATTTCAAGAGAAACAAAATGGTTAAAATGTTTTGCAATAATAGGTTTTTTTAAAAATCTGTGTGCTCCGCTCTCTTTCATTTTCAGATAACTTTCTCGACTTTCATCTCCACTTACAGCAAAAAATGAACTTTGTAAATCTGGACGCATTGCAAATAGTTTCACCGCAAATTCATAACCTTCCATAATAGGCATATTAATATCGCTAAAAACAATATCAGCACCATTTTTTTCAATAAATTCTAAT
>DQSP01000001.1 GCA_015663215.1 Sulfurimonas sp. | reverse complement strand
TCAAAAAAAGAGGAAACTAAAAGAACTCCAAAAGTTAAAAAAGAGAAAGCAGAAAAAAAAGTCAAGGCACAAAGAGTTTTAAATGATACTATCATGCCAGCTTCTTTTGTAAGTGATCAAGATGAAGATGATGATGACTTAGCGAGTGGACTTGACTATACTGCTGATTATGATGATGAGTATGATGAAGATAATGATGCTAAAGATGAGACTCAAAGTAATACAAACCTAGATTCTATTGTAAAAGAAGTAGAGGTTAAAATAAATGCACTTTTTAAACTTACATGTTTTGCTATAGATAAAATAGAAGTAAGTGTATACGACAGTGAAACACTTTTAGTTGAGTTTAAAGGCGATGATGCTGCACTTCTCATAGGTAAAGAGGGTTATAGATATAAAGCACTCTCGTACATGATATTTAACTGGGTAAACTCCAAGTATGAAGTACAACTGCGTTTAGAGATAGCAGAATTTTTACAAAATCAAGAAGAGTCTATAGGACGATATCTCATAAATGTATATGAAAATATAGATAGAGATGGTCGAGCACAGACAAAAATACTTGATGGTGTTTTAGTTCAAATAGCACTTAAAGAGTTACGTGCGAAATATCCACAAAAATATGTAGTCATCCGTTCAACTCGAGATGGACTTAAATACATAATCGTAAACGACTACAACAGCTAAAATGAGCTCAGATACTATAAGTTCCATTGCAACAGCCAATGGCATAGGTTCTATAGCAATCATCCGCATAAGTGGGGATGATGCTTTAGCAATCACAAAAATTCTCACCCGCAATAAAACCATAGAACCAAGATATGCAACACTCACAACTATTTATGATAGTGAAGACACTCTTATAGATGAAGCTATTGTCATTTATTTTAAAGCACCCCATTCATTTACAGCAGAACATGTCGTAGAGATTCAGTGTCATGGTGGTTTTATAGTAGCGCAAAGCATACTAAAAGCTACTCTAAACGCGGGAGCAAGACTCGCAACTCCAGGTGAATTTTCTAAGCGTGCTTTTTTTAATGGTCGCATTGATTTAAGTGAAGCAGAGGCTATTGCTCAACTTATAGAAGCAAAAAGTGAAGATGCCGCAAAGATACTTGCAGCACAGATGAAAGGTTCACTTAAACACTTTATAGAAGATGTTCGTGATGAAATCATTCATATTCTCGCGTTTAGTGAGGTTACTATTGACTACGCTGAAGAAGACTTACCTCCTGACTTAGTTGAGCAGATAAAATCAAAACTAGATGAACTCTACATTCTTTTAAATAAAACACTTCAAGCTTCAAAATCACGTGAAGGACTGATGCAAGGTTTTCGTGTTGCAATCATTGGAAAACCAAATGTTGGTAAATCTTCACTCTTAAATGCTCTGCTGAATTTTGATAGAGCCATAGTCAGTGAGATAGCGGGAACAACTCGTGACACCATCGAAGAACAGGTAAAAATCGGTACACACCTAATTCGCATGGTAGACACAGCTGGAATCCGTGAAGCAAGTGATGAGATAGAGAGAATAGGAATAGAGCGTTCACTTGAAGCTATAGAGCAGAGTGACATTGTAGTTGCCCTCTTTGATAACTCACGAGAAGATGATGATGAAGACAGAGAGATAGCAAGACTTGTTAGTATTGCTCGTGAATCTAAAGAAGTCATAGTTATAAAAAATAAGATAGATTTACAAGAGAAGTTTTCATTAGAATCTTTGAGCTTTGATATAAATTTAAACTCTAAAGATGATGTGACACCACTTATTAATGCTCTTGAGTCGATTATGGATAGAAGTAACTCAAGTGATGAGATAATGCTAATTTCTTCGCGTCAGATAAATGCAGTAGAAGAGACTATGAAAAATATACAAGAGTCATTTATACCGCTACAAGACCAAGAGTTAGAGATATTTTCTTTTCATCTTAACGAAGCAGTCAAAGAGATGGCAAGTATAACACGACCTTTTGAAAATGATGAGATGCTTGACAAGATGTTCGGCTCTTTTTGTTTAGGAAAATAGTATGAAAAAATATCTAGCAATAGACCTCGGACTCAAACGCATAGGCTTAGCCTACTCAGCACATAAAGATTTAGTAACACCGCTACCCGCAATCATAAGAAAAAATAGAAATCAAGCCTCTGATGAAGTAAAAAAAGCGATAAAAGAGTGGGAAATAGATACTGTGATAATCGGTATTCCTCTTGGTGGTAGTAGTGAAGACGAGATGCGAAGACGCATAGCACACTTTATGAATCTTGTTGATTTTGAAGGTGAAGTTTTTTATCAAGATGAAGCTGGTAGTTCACTTGAAGCTGAGAGTTTAATAAAGGGTGAGATAAAGTACATCAGAGATGGAAGAATAGACTCTATTTCAGCGATGATAATACTTCAACGTTATCTTTACAAACTTAAACAAACTAAATGAGACTTCAAGGTCTAGATACACTTCGTGGTGTTGCCATTATTTTGATGGTTATATTTCACTTTTGTTTTGACTTGAAGAACTTTGGTTATGTTGATTTTGATTTAAAACATGGTGATTTTTGGAAATATTTTCGTTACTTTATAGTGAGTATGTTTGTTTTTTTAGCAGGTATAAGTGCACAGTTAGCCCATGCACGAGCTATAAATACCAAAAAGCTCCTTAAGAGAGTGCTTCTTTTAAGTGGGGCTTCTCTTATCGTTAGCATTGGAAGTTATACACAGTTTCCTTCTTCATGGATTTACTTTGGGATACTACACTTTTTTCTTTTCGTTAGTGTAGCAGGACTACCTTTTTTAAGATTCCCTAAAATATCTTTGTTTTTTGGAATTTTCATAATTCTTGGATATAACATGTCGTGGATAAGTATGCACTGGCTGTATAGTTTTGTACAAAAGGCACTCTCTTTACCTGTAGCTTATACACAAGACTTAGTAAGTTTAGTACCTTGGTTTGGAGTATATTTACTTGGTTTAGCAGCAGGGTATTATAAGATTCAAGAGTTATGTTTAAATCGTGATATTTTTAATAAAAAACACATTGTTAATAGCTCGTTATCTTCTGTTGGAAAGCACTCGTTTATAATCTATTTAGTGCATCAAATAGTACTATTCGCGATGTTTTACACGATTAAGTTTATTTTTTAATCCACGAGTAGATTTTGTGTAAAAGTTATGCTAGAATCGGTCATGCAAAATTACACATATGATTTTATACATCCAGAAGAAGTGTTTGAAAAGTTAAATGGTCTGTCACTCGATACACCACAAACACTTATACAGATTTTTTGCACAACAACAGACCTAAAAGAATTAAAAAAGATTCAAAAATACTTTTGTGATACATTTTCTAAAGCTATTATTATTGGTACGACTACAGATGGTATCATTCACTCTAAAGAAGTGTATACAGATAAAAAAAACATAGTAACTTTCACTACATTTAATCAAACATATTTAAAAGCTACACTTCAAGAACATACAAATAATTTTAACAATAGCTATGAGACAGGAGTACGTATCGCACAAAAGTTAGTGAGTAAAGATACAAAACTCATCATAAGTTTCACAGACGGAATCAATACTAATGGTGAAGAGTATGCCAAGGGTATTAGTAAAGTAGCTAAGGACGTGATTCTCTCAGGGGGATTAGCAGGTGATAATGGAGAGTTATTTAAAACTTATGTTTTTACTAGAGATGCAATAAGTTCCAATGGTGCAGTGGGAGTCTCTTTGAGTAGTGACTCTTTACACATTACAACCAACTATTTATTTGATTGGCTACCAATTGGAAAACAACTTCGTGTGACAAAATCGATAAACAACCGTGTATACGAGATTGATGGGATGAGTGCAGTTGATGTATATGCTAAATATATGGGGCATCAATTAGCATTAAACTTACCTCAACTTGGTATTGAATTTCCTTTGATTTTTGAGATAGATGGTGTATTGGTTGGACGTGCCGTACTTCTTAAGCATGATGATGGTTCATTAACTTTTGCGGGTAATATAAAAGAGGGAACTAAGATTCGTTTTGGAGTGGGTCATATTGAGGATATTCTTCATAACGGTAGTTATAAAACAAGAAAAATACTGGACCAGATTGTGTATAAACCTGAAGCGGTTTTTGTTTACTCTTGTATGGCAAGACGGCATTTTATGAAAGAGCATATGTACTATGAGTTAGAAATCCTTTCAAATATAGGTGAGATTTCTGGGTTTTTTACATATGGTGAATTTTACCATGAAAACCAGAGTAATCAACTTCTTAACGAAACAATGACTATGTTAATTTTAAGCGAAGAAAAGAGTGCTGTTAGTTTAAGTAATTACAAGGAAAACTTTCCACAGCGTGCATTTAATGTCGATGCTCACCATGTAATAGCAAACCTTGCAAATACAGTCTCAAAAGAACTTGAAGAGCTAAACGATGGACTAAAGACAAGGATTCAAGAGAGTGCTAATTATATTTACAAACAGGCCTATTATGATACATTAACTGGTTTGCCAAATAGACTGAGTTTGATTAAAAAACTCAATAATAGTTTAGGAAAAATGATTATTCTTATAAACATAGATGACTTTACTATGATAAATGATTTTTATGGGCATGATGTAGGGGATCAAGTTCTTAAAAAACTCGCTTTTACACTAGAGATGTTAACTAAAGAGGAAGATGCAAAACTCTTCAAACTCCCTTCGGATGAATTTGCTATTATTGTTAATGTAGGGTCCAATGTAGGTAGTATTCATGAAAAAATAAGGTATTATATTGATATTATTGAAGTAGAAAAGTTTTTAGTGACAAATGGGCACTTCGCACATGTCTCCGTAACTGTTTCCGCAGCACTTATAAATGATAAAAGAACTGGTTTAGTCAATGCAGATATGGCATTGAAGTTAGCTAAACGCACAGGAAAAGAGTATCTGGTTTTTGATGAAGACCTACAGTTAGCCAAACAGTATGAATCAAATATAAACATGGCAAATACAATAAAAAATGCAATAAGTAATGATAGAATTTTTCCTTATTTTCAACCCATTGTAGATCTGAAAACTGGAACAATTGAAAAGTATGAATGTTTAGTGCGTTTACTTGATGATGATGGATCTATTTTGCCTCCATTCGCTTTTTTAGATGTAAGTCGTAAAATAAGACTTTACCCTATCATTACCGAAATAATGATTGAAAAATCTTTTAGTTACTTTAAAGAAAATGGATTAAAATTTACTGTGAATCTCTCATTTAGTGATATCACAAATGAGAAAACAACAAAGTTTATTTTTGAAAAGATTAAAAAATATGGTATCGCATCGCAGTTAACTATAGAAATACTTGAAACACAAGAAAATGATAATGTAAAAGTTGTGAATGCATTTATAGAAAACATATATGACTTGGGTTCATCTATTGCTATTGATGATTTTGGGGCAGGATTTGCTAACTTTGAACATATGACAACTATCCGTTCAGATATTATGAAGATAGATGGTAGTCTGATAAAAAATATAGACAAAGATAAAAATGCTAGACTTGTAGTTGAAACAATTATTGTATTTGCTAGAAAACTTGGTAAAAAAATAATTGCTGAGTATGTACATAATGAAGCTGTGTGTAAAGTTGTACAAGAGCTAGGAGTTGACTATGCACAAGGTTATTATCTAGGAAAACCTGAACAAGAAGTAGTAGAGAACTTTATTTTCCCAAAATAAAAAGGTTATTACTCTCCTTCGTTATCTCTATAAAACGCTCTTTTAGCTCTCTGTCAAATGTAAGTATAAATACATTTGCATTTGTAATCTTAGCGTTTATAAACTCCTCTAAAAGTACATCATCCGCTACATTTTTTCCATGGTCACACTTGATAAAGTTAAATGAGCTGAGTGTTTTTCCGTAGTCAAAAAGGTT
>DQSP01000203.1 GCA_015663215.1 Sulfurimonas sp. | reverse complement strand
TGATTAAACTGTAATGCCTCTAACTTAGTAATAACACTTTAGTCTACTACTGAATTTGATTTTTACCTACTTGGTAGTGTAAATATTGGCTATTTTTATTATATGAGGAAAAAAATATGACAATTACAAAAAGTGTAACATTTAAAGCAAAAGAAGGTGCTGAGGCAAAAATGAAGGAACTCTTATCTGCGATGGTAGTTCCAAGTAAGGCAGAAAAAGGGTGTCTTTTTTATGAGATATTTCAGTATGAGAATGAACCACTGCGTTTTATGGCAGTAGAGACTTGGGAAAATGAAGCAGCTCTTGATAGACATAAAGCATCCCCACATTATGCAGTTTATAAGTCTAGTTATGAGCCTTATTGTGATGATAAGTATAGTGATGTTTTAGAAGTACTAGGGTAGAGTGAGTATGAGAAATTTATATAACGCTAAAAAAGCTGCACTGTGTGAGAGTGACTTAGATCTTCGTGTTTACACCTCAAACCTTTTGGGTAAAAGTGATGAGTTAGTACTTCACGGTGGTGGTAATACTTCTGTTAAAACTACTATAGATGGTGAAGAGATACTGCTTGTTAAGGGGAGTGGTTGGGATTTAGTCAGTATAAAAGCCAAAGGTTTTGCTCCAGTAAAGATGAAAACACTCTTAGAAATGGCTGCTTTAGATACTCTGAGTGATAGTGATATGGTAAGTGGACAAAAGGCAGCGATGATAGACAAGTCTGCTCCTAACCCTTCAGTAGAAGCAATATTACATGCACTTATTCCTTACAAATTTGTTGATCATACTCATGCTGATGCAGTTGTAACTATTTCTAACTCCGTAAATGGCATCGAAGATATCAAAAAAGTATTTCCAAACTTTTTAGTAGTTGATTATGTTATGCCTGGATTTATTTTAGCACATACTATTTATGAGATGACTAAAGATTTAGACTGGTCTAGCATTGATGGGATTATTTTACATAACCATGGTATCTTTACCTTTGATGACAATGCTAAAGAGTCTTACATCAAGATGATAGAGGCTGTGAGTCAAGCAGAACTATTTTTAAAGAAAAATGCAAAGCTTCAGATATCTAGTGAATATAAAGCAAGTGAGTGTGATATACAAAAGATTATAAAAGTGATATCGGATGCAAAAGGTTATAATGTATCACTCAGTATCAACCAATCACCATTAGCGAGTCACTATGCTTCACAAGAGAACTTACGTGAATTTGCTAGTCGTGGAGTCTTAACACCAGAGCATATAATAAGAACAAAAAGAGTACCACTCATTATGGAAGATACTGATCTTGAAGCTGGAATAGCTAAGTATATGAAAGAGTATGAAGAGTATTTTAGAAAGTTTTCTACTGATGAGGTGATGTTAAACGCGGCACCTAACTATATGATTATTAAAAATCTTGCTGTGATTAGTTTTGGTAAAACAGCTAAAGAAGCAGCTATTATAAATGATATAGTTGAGCATACAATGAGAGCGGTACTTCAAGCTGATAAACTTGGTGGATATAAGAGTATAAGTGTAGCAGACAGTTTTGCTATGGAGTACTGGGAACTAGAACAAGCTAAACTAAAAAAGTAGTTGTTTATAATTTGTAACAACATTTCGCCTACATAAAATCTTTTTGAGAGGACAAATCCTCCCTTCGGTCTGGGCCTCTAAAAAAAATTTTATTTCGGCTTCATTCTCTACACATTAAAATCTTTGATACACGGACGGAAATATGAATCAAAAAAAATACCTACTAGCAATAGACGCAGGAACAGGAAGCATAAGAGCTGTAATTTTCGATACTAAAGGTAATCAGATAGTGGTGAGTCAAAGAGAATGGACACACTTAGAAGAAGAGGGTGTGGTTAACTCTATGAGTTTTGATTTTATCAAAAACTGGGCTTTAGTGTGTAGTTGTATAAAAGAATCAATACTAAATGCTGAGATAAATGCTGATGACATTTTAGCTCTGAGTGCTACGAGTATGCGTGAGGGTATTGTGCTTTATGATGCAAATGCTAAAGAACTTTGGGCTGTTGCAAATGTTGATGCTCGTGCAGATAAAGAAGTAAAGTTTCTCAAAGAAAATTTTGAAGGTATAGAAGAAGAGTTTTATGCAAAAAGTGGTCAGACATTTGCACTTGGGGCACTGCCTCGTATACTGTGGTTAAAGAACAATCGTCGAGACTTGTATGAAAAAGTAGCAAGTGTATCTATGATAGGGGATTGGATTTTAGCGAAGCTTAGTGGCATTATAGCGACAGACCCTAGTAATGGTGGAACGACAGGTGTATTTTCTTTAAGTAAACGCAGTTGGGATACTGATATGGCTAAGCGAGTTGGTCTCAAAGATGATATCTTCCCGAAAGTTTTAGAAGTAGGTGAAGTTATGGGTCTAGTCTCAGAACAAGCTTCAAAAGAGACAGGCTTAAGTACTTATACCAAAGTAGTTATGGGTGGGGGTGATGTTCAACTAGGCTCTGCTGGACTTGGAGTTGTAAACTCTGGAGATGTTGCAGTTCTTGGTGGTTCTTTTTGGCAGCAAGTTGTAAACATCCCAAAAGAGACGCTACCTCCAAAAGATATGGGGATTCGTGTAAATCCTCATGTTATAAGTTCACTCTCTCAAGCTGAAGGAATTACATTTTTTAGTGGTTTAGTAATGCGATGGTTTCGAGATGCTTTTTGTGATATGGAAAAACTTGAAGCAAAGAGAAGAGGTATAGATGTTTATACTCTTTTAGAAGAAAAAGCAAAAGAAGTTCCTATTGGCTCTCATGGCATACTGCCGATATTTTCAGACTCGATGAAGTATGGAAAATGGTATCACGGAGCTCCTAGTTTTTTAAATCTTAACATAGATGCAAACATCTGTAATCGTGCGAGCATGTTTAGAAGTTTAGAAGAAAATGCAGCGATAGTTTCAAGTATAAACCTTGAGAAGATAAAAGAGTTCTCTGGGATAGAGATACAAGAGATAGTATTTGCGGGTGGGGCTAGTCGTGGAGAGTTATGGTCGCAGATTTTAGCGGATGTGACAGGTTACAAGGTTAAAATACCAAAAGTAACAGAAGCAACTGCTCTAGGAGCTGCAATGGCTGCTGGAGTAGGCTGTGGGGTTTATAAAGACTTAGTAAGTGCTGCAAAAGTACTCGTTGTGTGGGATAAAACTTTTGAGCCAAATATGAAAAATAAAAAGCTTTATGATGCAATAAAAATACAATGGCAAAAAGCATATCAAGCGCAGCTAAAGCTTGTAGATGAAAATATTACCACGAGTATGTGGAAAGCACCAGGATTATAAATGGAATATACAGTTTTTTTAGACATTGTAGGGACTATCGCGTTTAGTCTTTCCGGATACATTTTAGCGGCAAAAGCTCGTTATGATATATTAGGCATTTTAGTTGT
>DQSP01000256.1 GCA_015663215.1 Sulfurimonas sp. | reverse complement strand
CTCACGAAATTCCTTATTTTGCTAGTAATCCTCTTCATTTTGGTTTTATTTTAGCGGCTTTAACAGGTGCTGTAATTATTGGTGGAGTTAAAAGAATAGCTTCCATTACAGAAATGCTTGTACCGATTATGGTTGTTATTTATATCAGTGCATCCTTATGGATACTTGCCTCTAACTATGACAAAATTTACGATGCAATTGCACTAATTTTGTCAGAAGCATTTACTTCTAATGCTGTTTACGGTGGTACTTTAGGTGCTCTTATCCAAGGTTTTCAAAGAGCAGTTTTTTCAAGTGAAGCGGGAATCGGTTCATCTCCAGTAGCTCATGCTCCAGCACGTACTAAATACCCTGTTCGTCAAGGTTTTGTAGCATTGTATGAACCTTTTATAGATACTGTTGTTATCTGTACTATGACAGCTCTTGTTATCATTATTACAGGTGTTTTTGAACCTGATGGAGCTTACACAGCACTTATTGCAGCAAAAGAGGGAGCAGCTTTAACAAGTGCAGCTTATGGAACAGTTATCTCATGGTTTCCAACTGTTTTATCTATAAGTATATTTTTATTTGCATTTTCAACTATGATTTCATGGTCGTACTATGGTGAGCGTGCTTGGGTCTACCTTTTTGGCTCTAAGTTTTCTATTGTTTATAAGATAATGTTTTTATCGCTATCTGTTGTAGCAACTGTAGTAAGTACTGGAATTTTAGTGGACTTTAGCTTTATGCTTATGCTCGCTATGGCTCTTCCAAATATCTTAGGATTACTGATACTTAGCGGAGATGTAAGAGAACAGCTAAACACTTATATGGCAAAACTTAAAAGTGGTGAGTTAGATGCGGAGGCAATAAGAGATGAGTAAAGTATCAGATGAGTGTAAAAATATTTTATTAAAAGAGAACATAGATATTTTCTCAGAGATAGACTTTGATGTAAACTCCAAAGTGCATACTCTTAGCTTTGAGTACATCGTAGATACTTTTATGCAAGCATCTGAGGAGTCGCAACTGGTCTTTATGGTTGCTCTAAAAAAAGCTCTTAAAACAGATGAGATGGGAGTGGAGAAGTTCTTTGAGGGTATGGGTCAGCTTTTACTGATGACCCATTTGTCTTCTAAGATTGAGCTTTAGTCGCGTTTACTAGAAACATCGCTGTTACAGTATCTAGCGTTTGGATATGGTCGATGAGCCATGGTGTTAAAGATCCATCTACATAAGCAGTGACAAGAGAAAAGTCACCTTCACCCTCACAAAATATTTTTGTAACATTTTTAATCTCTTGAAGCACTCTGTCATGTTGTGCTTTATGGATAGGATAAGGAGGAAAGTTATGCTCTTGCATCATCGCCTCTTCTCCACTAAAATGAGCAATAGTATGCTCAACTAACTCTTCTAAAAAAATCTTTGTAGCCGCTACATTTTTACTCGCCGCTGCAGCGGAGAGCTGATTTATTAAAATAATATCTTCTAAATGTGTATCGTTCATGCTAGGCATTGCCACCATAGGCAGTTGTTCTTGAGTTATCATTAGAACTGAATCATTCCGTTAACAGGGCTAGAAGCAGTCGCATAAGGTTTTTTAGGAATACGTCCAGCAAGATAAGATCTTCTTCCAGCAAGTACAGCATACTTCATAGCCTCAGCCATTATCATAGGGTTTTGTGCTTGAGCGATAGCAGTGTTAGTAAGTACACCATCAGCCCCAAGTTCCATCGCATAAGCCGCGTCAGATGCACAACCGATTCCTGCATCAACGATGATAGGAAGATTTACAGCTTCACGAACAAAAACGATGTTGTAAGGGTTTTGAATTCCTAAACCTGAACCAATAGGAGCAGCAAGAGGCATAATAGCATGAGCACCAGCATCTTCAAGCCGTTTTGCCATGATAGGATCATCAGAAGTGTAAGCCATGATAGTAAAGCCCTCTTTAGATAAAACTTCACAAGCCTTGATAGTCTCTAAAACATCAGGGTAAAGAGTCTTTTTAGTATCCCCAATAACTTCTA
Organism: Sulfurimonas sp.; assembly: GCA_015663215.1. GTDB lineage: Bacteria > Campylobacterota > Campylobacteria > Campylobacterales > Sulfurimonadaceae > Sulfurimonas. The sequence continues at coordinate 3,713 of DQSP01000256.1, read as the reverse complement.
GTTTGATTAGGTCAATTCCAGTTGCCTCGCGAGTTAAACGAAAAGTAGTTATAGCCTCTTCCGCAGTTACACATCCAGCAGAGTTTGGAAGAAACTTAACATTTGTCCCTTTAAATGTATCTCTGAGATTCTCTTTATCAGGGTCAGTGATGTTAAGACGTCGAACAGCAACTGTAATAAGTTCACTACCTGAAGCAAGTGTTGCATCTTTTGTCATCTCAAATGAGTCATACTTTCCACTTCCTACGATTAAACGCGAGCCTAGTTCATATTTTCCGATTTTTAAAATGTTATCCATTAGTCTTCCTGTTTTTAGTATTTATTTAATAATTATTACTGATTTGTTGTAATTATAATGATTTTTTCTTAGAGATTTCCAATTCCTTGAATCAAATCATCAGGTGTAAGAGAAAAATCAGCACCTTTGTAGTTTTTTGCTAGTGTAGTATGTGCGAGTGAGGCATGAATAGCTGCGTTTAAGCTAGAATAACCTTGTGCTAAAAGCGAGCCAATAAGCCCAGATAAAACATCCCCACTACCACCTTTTGCTAAAGCTGAAGTTCCGTGAGGATTCACAAATATTTTATCGTTTTGAGCGATAATGACATTTGCACCTTTTAGAAGTAGTGTTACATTTTTGTACTTTTTACTAAAGAGTTCTGCATAAGTAAAACGGTCATTTTGTAACTCTTGTATAGAAATATCAGCTAAATTTGTAAGCTGTAAAAGCGAGACAAACTCTTTTGGATGGGGTGTTAAAACTAAGGAATCGCGTTTGAGTAGTGTGAGAATGATAGGCGTAGAAAAAATATCTGCATCGAGAATAAGAGGAAGTGCGTTGTCAAAAAACTTCTCTAAATCATCTTCACTAAAAGCATTTCCCAAACCCATACCACAGGCGAGTGCTGTTGTGTTTAAAGGTAGTTCTGAAGCACTCATTAAAGAATGGTGCAGAGAGTTGCTATTTTCATGAGTGATAAGTGTTACTAAACCACAACCAAAACGCGAAGCGGACAGTGCACTCATAACACTAGCGCCAGACATCTCTCCACTTGCAATGCTCAGATGTCCAAAACTCCCCTTGTGCGAATCTTTTTTTGTGCGATAGGGAAGTTTCAAATCTTGCATATCAAGAAGTTTAGTATTTGATACTTTCTCATACAATTCACGATGAACACCTAAGTCAAGTACTTGTATCTCACCAACAAAATCTTTAACACCATCAAGAAAAAGAGATTTTTTTAGAGCACCCATAGTTAAAGTCACATCTGCATTAAATGCAAAGGCAGAGGGGATGTCACAAGCTATCTTAAATGCGCAAGAGTTGTTCATCTCATCCATAAGAATTGTAAGTGTAGGATTCAGTTTACCCTTAAAGCCAGTGCCAACAAGAGCATCTACGAGAACATCAGACTCTAAAAGTATCTCAGACTCTTTGATGTTCAGTGATTGAGTACGTTTATGTTGGAGTTTTGCCATCTCTGACTTGGGAGGTTTTGCTAAAAGAAGGGTGACATCGAAGTAGTGGTGTAAAAGTCGTGCGAGTGCTAAGCCATCAGCACCGTTATTGCCAGAGCCACAAACAATTGTGACACTTGATCTTTGTGAAAAATTATCTTTGATATAGTTAGCCATGCCTTGTGCCGCATGCTCCATAAGCAACTCTTCAGTGAGTCCAAACTCACAGATACATCGTTTATCTAAAGAACCAACTTCATCAAAAATATTTTGCATATTATTTATCTAGTCTTCTAAAATATACTCATCTATCTTAACGATATTAGTCTTAATAGCATTAAAGAGTAGTGTTTGGTGAGCTGTTCTGTACTGATAATAGAATTCATTTTTCTTTAATGTTTTTATAACTGCAGTGTTAAAATAGTTTGTATTTGAGCAACGTCCAAGATACAAAAATGTAAATAGTAGTTTAAGTTGTTGGCTCTCAAATGTAGAGTGAGGCTGTGCAAGAAAAGTAAAGCCAAACTTTTGAAGGTGACTAAAACTTAGAAGGTAGAGTAAAAAGTCTTCAAATTTTGTGTAAAAACCATTTAAATTGTCGATGTCGTGAAAGAAAAAGTAGTAGTTTTGTAGTAAAATATTTTGTGACATAGTTTTTGTAAGACGACTTTGTATATCTTTTTTATTTGTAAAGTATTTTGGATCTACTGCCATATAAATATGCTTTTTTTGTGCTGTAAGTTTAGTAAACTCTGCATCAAAAATATCACTCTCTTCAAATTTGATGTAGTTAAAATGCTCATCTTTGTATCTGAGTTCTATCTCTTCTTCAAAAGAGTTGTTAAAATCAAAATAGATAGTAGGTACATCATTATCTATTGCGAAGTTACGTATTCTACATGCTAGATTTGTTTTACCTGAGCCAACTTCAGCTAAAATGAGGGTATTACTTCTTAATGTTCTATCCTCTAGTGTAAGTGGGCTAATCGTATTTGTATATTGACCAATATTATTTCTCATAGTTGTTCCTTGGAGTATCATAGTAGTATTTTAGCACAGTTTAGATATTATTTGACACTTTAAACTTTGGAAAACAATGAACTGGTTAATTCACTTTCACCTATTTGCAGCTATTGCATGGATTGGTGGCTCTATATTTATGTTTGTTTTAGGTGTTACTCTTTTAGACAAGGCAAAGCAAAAGTCTGTTTATCCTCATATCGGCCCGATATTTGGTTACTTTGAACTTGTCTCTTTGGCAGTTCTTTTAAGCTCTGGCTTGGTGATGATTTACAACAACGGACTATTAACTCTTCTCCTCTCTGGTGACACGAGCGAAGTAGTCGTTTTACTACGAAATAAACTTATTTTAGTAGGTGGTTTAGTTGTGATGACCATCATCCACATTACTATCGCGTTTAGAACTAACAACAAAGAAAGAACAGCCTTGGAAAACTTCTTTTCTCGCGGCTCTTCTTTACTTATCTTTTTTATAAACTTGTTTGTTCTACACTATGCCATCATGATACGCTCTATCTTATAAGGATTTCTCTTGGCTTCAAAAGCAACAATTTACAAAGCAAATATTAACATTGCAAATATGGACACTCACTATTATACAGAGCACTCTTTAGTCATAGCAAAACACCCCTCAGAAAATGACCTGCGTTTAATGGTTCGTTTAACTGCCTTTGTACTAAATGCCAGTGAAACACTAGAGTTTACAAAAGGGATAGACCAAGATGATGAGCCAGACCTATGGCAAAAGTCTATGGGTGGAGATATAGAACTCTCGATCATCTTAGGACAACCCGATGAAAAACGCATTAAAAAAGCATCAGGTACTTCAGATGAAGTCATCATCTACACTTATCAAGAAGGAATGGCATCTTCATGGTTTAAACAAAATGAAAAAGTACTCAAACGCTTTAAAAATGTAAAAGTCATTTTTCTCTCATTTTCTAGTGATATAGAAGAAATATGTAGTCGTTCTATGAATCTGCAGTGTAATACTGACGACAGAGAACTCACACTTATTTCTGGGGAAAACTCAATTGTGGTGAGTGAAGATGTATGGAAAGATCTTTGAACTAGAAGTTTTTACTTTCTCTGTATACATACAAAAAATTAATTTCTAGTGACCAGATATTCTCCAATCATCATAAACCCGGATTATGCAATAGAAATCCTATTAAATTATAAAACTTATAAAATAGTGCTAATTTCATGATTGAATTTTACTAAAAATCAAGGAT
>DQSP01000080.1 GCA_015663215.1 Sulfurimonas sp. | reverse complement strand
TTGTTATTTGTTACAATATGTAACATATTAAAACAAAATACTATATAACGAAATTTTAAATTTATTATGGTTTGTTCACTAATTTTATATAAGCTAAATACTTATATAAAATACATGGGTTGAAGGAAGAATGGAAAGATAAGTATTAGAGGATTATAGTATCATCTCTTTCAGGTGATGTTGAGATTATACCAACTTTTGTTTTACTAATCTCTTCTATAGTTTTAACAAAATCTTGAGCATCTTTAGGAAGAGCATCAAATGTTCTAGCTCCAACTGAGTTATTCCAGCCTTTAAAAGTTTTGTAAACCGGTGTTACATCTTCAAGGTTTGATGGCATATAGTCTATCTCTTTACCTTCATACTCATAAGCAACACAAAGTTTCACTTCATCAAAACCATCAAGAACATCAAGTTTCATCAGTGCAAGTTCATCACAACCATTAAGTCTAGCTGCATGACGAGTAGCAACTGCATCAAACCAACCACATCTTCTTGCACGTCCAGTTGTAGTACCAAACTCATGCCCTTGCTCGCCTAAACGCTTACCATCTTCACCGAAATCTTCAGATGGGAAAGGTCCATTACCAACACGAGTACAGTAAGCTTTAACGATTCCTATAACTTTTCCAATGTCTTTAGGGTTGATACCAAGACCTGTACAAGCTCCAGCAGATACAGTTGCAGACGAAGTAACATACGGATAAGTTCCATGGTCAATGTCAAGAAGAGTACCTTGAGCACCCTCTAAAAGAATCTTTTTATTTTCATCAAGAGCTTTCCAAATAAGCTGAGTAGTATCTGTGATAAAAGGAGCTAATTTCTCTCTGTAGCCTTCTAGTTCTGCAAGAAGTTCGTGCACTTTAGGAGTTGCAATATCATAAATGTCAAAAATCGCTCTATTTTGCTCAAAATACTCGATGATAGAAGCTGTCAATTTTTTAGGATTTAAAAGCTCTCCAACACGAAAACCAGTACGGTTAATCTTATCAGCATAAGCAGGCCCAATTCCCTTACCAGTTGTACCGATAGCTTTATCACCTTTAAGATGCTCTTTAGCTTGGTCTATAAGTGCATGGTAGTAAAGGTTTAGGTGTGCTTTATCAGAGATAAAAAGACGACCTTCAAGACCTTCAAACTGAACCATTTCTTTAATGATAGATTCAGGAGATAAAACTACACCGTTTCCTACTACATTTATCGCTTTAGGATTAAGTACTCCAGAAGGGACGAGGTGAAGAGCGAACTTAACGCCATCAACCCAGATAGTATGACCAGCATTATGACCACCTTGAGAACGACATACCATATCGTATTCACAAGCTAATCTATCTACTATTTTACCCTTACCTTCATCACCCCATTGAATTCCTACTATTAAATCTGCTTTCATTGTCTTACCTTCTTTTAAATATCTTAGTTTTTTCATCTTTTTTAAAAAGATGCTTCTACAGTAAACCATTTAGTGATTTACTTGCATTGGACTTTAGTCCTCAAGAGCCTTAGCGGCTAGCATAGAACTATGAGCTTTGCTCAGAGTTCGTGTTATTAATAATGTCTTCGCATAATGCGTCTGTGTATATTGCAAAACCTACTGATGTTAAGTTTTTATTCTTATATCTTCCACCACGAGCAAAAACTTCATTGCCTTTTATACATCTAAAAAATACTTCATCGTAGTAGAGCATTTTTGCATAGTACATTGGTGCTAAAACTGTATTGTCACATTTCATATCTGTGCATAAGTTTTTCATTTTTTGTAACTCTTCTACTATTTCAGTAGGAGCGACAGCCATAACATCATCTATCTGCTCTACATACTGTAGATAAACTAATTTCGTCAACCACTCAACTTTTAAAGATATAAACTTATCTATATTAATATGTTTAAAATCTTCAATACTAAGTGAATCAAACATAGATACAAGTAGTTCAGGTATTTTAATGTTAGAAATTTGTGTGAGTACTTCTACATCTAACTTATCAAAAATAGTTGTAGCAAGATTTAAAACACTAGAAAGCTTTTTCTCACCTATAAACTCAACACCTACTTGATACTGTTCAGTAGTCGGGTAAGTAACAATAGGCTGGATATAGAACCATTTTTTATGCTCTGTGTTTGACCCTAAACGCTTCTCTATGATGCGAACAACATCAATAGTACTATCAGCACGAAGAGAGAGAGCATTGTTTTGTGCATCATTAACACGAATGAGTTGGCGTTTATCTGCTATGCTTAAATGCTGGTGGTACGAGAACATAGGTGTCACAATTTCTTGGAATCCATTTGCATCAAGTATCTCGCTTGCTACATTTTCTATGCGTCGTTTTACTTTTGCTGATGCACCAAAGTATAACTTACTCCCGTTAGGGATTTCATGCTCTAAAATCATTATTTATCCATTCCAAAAGTTATTTCGTTAAAGATTCTGTTTGCAGTTCCATCATAAACGCGACGACCTAATTTCGCTAAACATAACTCGACAGCATTCACAACCCAAGCCATCTCATAGTTTGAAATAAGCCCCATCTGGTTAATTCTAAAAATCTTACCCTTAAGGTGATCTTGACCACCTGCTACATTTACTTCAAAGTCTGTTTTAAGTAGTGTTCTTATCTCTGCTGCATTTGCATCATCAATCGTTGTCATACTTTTTGCAGACTCTTGTGGATATATATGTAATCCTAAAGCTTGAAGTGCTGACTTGACTGCGTTTGCACGAGTTACAGTATCTACATAAAGCTTCTCCACCCCACCCTTCGCTTCAATCGTTTCTAAAACTTCTAAAAGTCCGATGATTAAAGTAGTAGCAGCAGTATATGCTGTCGTGTTTTGTTTTTGCTTTTTAATCTCAGATGCAAGATTTAAGTAGTAACCAACACCAGACCCCATAGTCTCAATAGCTGCGTTTGATAGACCTAAAATAGCTAAACCAGGAGGAAGCATAAGTGCTTTTTGACTCCCCGCAATTAAACAGTCAATATTTGTCACATCAATTGGCTCAACACCAACAGCAGTAATACCATCTGCAATAATCATGATATTAGGATTGATTTCCTTAACAGCCTTTGCTAACTCTTCAACAGGATGACGAAGCCCACCTGCTGATTCACTTATCTGAACAGCGATAGCATCAATGTTTGCGTTTGCTTTGACTGCGTTTATGACAGCATCAATACTAACAGGAGTATTCCATTCGTTTTTGATTTCTACATTTTTAAGCCCATGTGCAGTAGCTATCTTCCCAAAACGTTCACCAAACTTACCAGAGTTCACTGATAGTAGTGTGTTTTTACAAAGATTTATAACTGCCGCTTCCATAGCACCAGTCCCCGAAGAAGCTATCATCACAACTTCATCAGTTTTAAAAAGGTTAAATAGATGTTTACGAGTTTTCTCGAAGATTGCTTCAAACTCAGGTGTACGGTGATGCATAGTCTCATCTGCCATTGCATTACGAACATTTTGTGGTACTGGAGTTGGACCGGGTGTAAAAAGTAACATTAAGTTTCCTACAAAGTTTAAGGTTACATCTTGCGATGTACAAAAAAAATGGCTATTACCATCTTTTTTTAAAAACCTCGTATTATATCGAAATAACTTTAAAAAGAATTATTTTGGCATTCTCGCTGTAATGTTTTCTAGTGTATTAAAGATGGCTTCTTCTTGAAAAGGTTTTACCATATAGCCATTGGCACCTTTTTTTATCATTTTTAAAACTGATTCTTTAGAACCTTCTGTTGTTGCCATAATAATACGAGTTTTATTCCACTCTTTATTAGCACGCACAGCGCTCACAACTTCTTCACCCGTCATGTTTGGCATATTCCAATCAAGTAACATGATATCGATTTTTTGATTTTTCATCATTTCCATCGCAAAAACACCATCTTCTGCTTCGTAGATATTACATTCTTTCCAGTCGGATTTTTTAAAAAAGCGGGTTACTGTATTTGTTAAAACACGTCTTACTATTTTACTATCATCTACTATTAATATATTCATCTTAATTCCCCTATCACATTATGCTAAAATGTTATTTCTATAGTTTATCATAGTAAAATAAACTTTATCTTTAAATTATCGATAAAAAATGACATCATAAATGTAAAGGAAATATATGGATATTTTTCATACTATACTCTTAGGAATG
>DQSP01000151.1 GCA_015663215.1 Sulfurimonas sp. | reverse complement strand
TTGTCCTGCTATTACACTATATTCGCCTATTTCACAGTTATGGGCTACATGCACAAGGTTATCAAGTCTTGCACCCTGTTTAACATATGTAGTAGAAAATACTGCTCTATCTATAGAAGTGTTTGATCCAATCTCAACATCATCTTCTATAACAACATTACCGATATGATAGATTTTTTTATGCATACCCATTTTATCAGAGGCAAAACCAAAACCATCACTACCTACAACTGTTCCAGCATGAATAACACAGTTACTACCGACCTTACAGTCTCTATAAATCACGACATTAGGATAAAGTATTGTATTATCACCGATAATAGCTTGTGAGCCAATATAAACGCCAGCCATAATGTTGCAGTTCTTTCCAACTTTTGCACCATTAGCTATTTCAGCTTTAGTAGATACATTACTGCCCTCACCTATTATTGCTTTAGCAGCACTGCTATCTTCGAGCAAAGGAGCAAACTTAGCAGTTAAGGTTGCCATTTCCCAATAAGGAGCATCAACAACTAAGGCTATTGAAGTAGATGGAACTTTATCTTTTGTTTTTATATCACAGATGATTGCAGCTGCGTTTGATGAGGAGATTTCTTTTATGTATTTGACATTTGCAACAAAAGAGATTTCTGTTGCACTTGCATCTGAGAGAGTGTTCATTGAAGTGATTTCTTTATCATCTCCAGTGAACTCAGCACCTATAAGTTGTGCGATTTCACTAAGTTTCATAGTAGTTTATCTCTCAAGTGCTACAGCACCACTTCTTACTATCTCTTTTGGGTTGTAACGCTTTATAGCTTTAAGAAAGTTATCTATTCGTTTTGGCTCATCTGCAACCATTGCGATTATAGTGTTTTCACCTGCGTTTACTATCTTACCGTTATAAGCTTCACAGAGTGTATTTATATCACTAAGGTTCTCACTAATTGGTAGTTTTATCATAGCCATCTCTTTTTCAACCATATCTTCATGCTCATACACACGAAGTACGGGAATAAGCTTATGAAGCTGCTTAGTAATCTGCTCGATAACACGAACACTACCAGCAGTAACAATAGTCAAACGCGAGTACTTACTCTCAGGAATAGGAGCAACAGTTAATGATGTGATGTTATAACCACGTCCAGAAAAAAGGTCAGTGATACGAGATAAAACACTCGCTTCATTTATAACAATTACTGAAACTACTCTTCTTTGATTTTCTTCAGTCATTATTTATCTCCCTTTTTCTCTAGTAACATCATGTTAAACAGACTTCCACCTGATGGAACCATCGGCATAACATTTTCCATTCTTTCTACTATTACTTCTATAAAAGCAACTATGTTTTTTTCTACTGCATCTTTAAGAGCAGCATCAAACTCTTCTTTAGTTTTTACTCTGTACCCTATTCCACCAAAAGCTTCTGCAAGTTTTACAAAGTCAGGCTGAACACTGAGGTCTGTCTCAGCATGGCGTTTATCGTAAAAAAGAGTCTGCCACTGACGAACCATACCAAGAAAGTTGTTGTTTAGTATGATATTGATAACTGGTATTTTCTTCTCAACTGCTGTCATAAGCTCTTGAACATTCATAAGAATTGAGCCATCACCTGTAAAGTTGATAGACGTTTTCTCAGGAGATGCTGCTTTAACACCGATAGCTGCAGGAAAACCAAAACCCATAGTTCCAAGTCCAGAAGAACTTATAAACTGACGAGGACGTGTGAATGGATAAAACTGCCCAGCCCACATCTGGTGCTGCCCAACATCTGTAGAGATGTTTGCACTATCACCAAGAAGTTCGCCAACACGTTTTACAACCCACTGAGGTTTAATGCGGTCAGTATCTTCATGAAAAGTCAGAGGATGTAACTCATTAAAGTTAATGATAGTCTCTCTCCAAGATTCATAGTTTTCGCTATCTATTTTACCAACTTGTTCAAGCATATCTGCTACAACATTTTTAACATCCCCTACTATCGGGTAGTCTGCGTTTACAAGTTTAGAGATAGATGCAGGATCGATATCGACATGGATAACATCAGCATTTTTAGCAAACTCAGAAAGCTTCCCTGTAACACGGTCATCAAAACGAACACCAAGACCTATAACTAAATCAGTTTCACTCATCGCCATGTTTGATGCATAAGATCCGTGCATTCCAAGCATACCGATTAACAGTTCATCATCATGACTTAAAACGCCACGAGCCATAAAAGTTTCAACCGCAGGAATACCTGTCTTTTGAACAAACTCTCTAACTTCATAAGCTGCGTTTGCATTGATGATACCACCACCAAGATAAAAAAGTGGGCGTTTTGCTTTTGCTATCGCTTCTATGGCTTTTTTAATTTGACGAGGATTACCTTTTGTGTGCGGTTTATAAGTCTCTAAATCAAGTTCGATTTCATAATCAAACTCTGCGATTTGAGCTGTTACATCTTTAGGGATGTCAACATGAACAGGACCTGGACGACCACTACGAGCGATATAAAATGCTTCTTTAAGTATACGAGGTAAATCTTTTGCATCAGTTACAAGGTAGTTATGTTTTGTACAAGAACGACTAATACCAACAGCATCTATCTCTTGAAATGCATCTGTTCCAATAAGACTCATAGGAACTTGACCAGAGATAACAACTAAAGGAATTGAGTCCATATAAGCATCAGCTAAACCAGTCACTGCGTTTGTAAAACCAGGACCAGATGTAATCATGGCTACACCAACTTTTCCACTCGCTTTTGAGTAACCCTCAGCCGCATGGACAGAAGCTTGCTCGTGACGATTTAAAATATGTTCAAATTTATCTTGTTTGTAAATCTCATCGTAAACATTCATAATTGCCCCACCAGGGTAACCAAAAACTGTGTCTACTCCCTCAGCAATAAATGCTTCAATAACCATCTGTGCACCACTTATTTGCATTATCAAGTCTCCTCTAAAAATTATAATTTTTTATATATTACGTGATTATACTAAAGTGTAGCTATATTAAAGGTTAAAAAAAAGCTTGATAAAGAAGGTGTGACTTAGACTAAAACTAGTCTAAGATTGATGTAACAATCATTGATGATCGCCACATTGACATTGAGCCTTGTGTTAGGTGTTCGAGATTTAATTTTGTTAAAGGGTATTTGTTTTTAAAAAGTGTGAAATAACTCTCTATCTGCTCTTGAAGACCAAAATGTAACATATAATTTTTTATACCTTTTTCTAAAGCATGTTGAGAAGCACCATCTCTCGCACTATCTTCTAGTTGCACCATGTAACACCAAGCGAAAACAGTAGCAATTGCTGTTGTTTTTACATGCATTTTCATATATGTATTTAACTCTTTTTTGATATTGAGTGCATCACCATTTACTGCATATGCATTTGCTTTTGCAAGGTCATTGTACCACTGAGTTTGCAACTTTTGTCCTTCTGGAGTATCTTCTAAGTCTTCATTTTGAGTCATTAGGTCATATGCTTTATCATACTCCTCATTTTCAACAGCACTAAAAAAGTTCTGCTTCGTTTCTATCTCAAACATAAGTATTTTCACTTCTTCTTTAAAGTCATCAAAAGCAGAGAGTACTCTTAGCATTTTAATTGCTGAGTTAGTATCACCTTTACTCAGTAACTCCTGAGATTTGATATATAAAGTATCTGCATAGTTCATAAGCACTTCATATTCAGGAAATTCTGTTAAAAACTTATGTTGCTTAATTAACTCAAAGCACATGGTAAAGTCTTTTTGCCCGATAGCCGTGCGAAAACGCTTATAAACTTCACCTTGTGTTAAAAGTTCATGAATAAGTTTTGTTTTTTCACTTATACCTCTATAGGGCATCATAATTTCTTTTGCTTTATCTATACCTTTGGGGTCAAGTATATATTTTTGTGCTTGAATAAAGATCTTTTTCCATCTCTCTTCTAATGCTTTATAGAGTTTGGAATCTTTATATGTTGGGTATGTATTACACAGACTATATGCAAGTGCTAGTTTTCCCTCTTTTGCAAACTTGGAAAATTTATCAAATTCGGCATAATCAGCGATTGTTTTTTGAATTATTTTATTTTTAGTTGGAATGTTTTTAAAAATGTTAAAAAGTAATAAAGCCTTAGCCTTATCACCATTTTGCAATGCAATTTTTGCTTTTGCCAATGTATTTTCCCAAAGGTTCGATACTAAATTATATATTTGAGTGTATGCTAAGATTGGATTTAATTCTGCTTCTTGGGTAATAGCATCTAATTCTTTATTTTGAAGCATATTTTTAAGTTTTTCTTCACCTTCATAGATATTATAAGACATAATAAAGCCATCATCTGTGCCAATAATTAAGTGATTCTTTTCATTATCAAATTCTAAAGCAGTAATAGGTGAAGCTATTTTAATATACTTAGGAGAGATTAATTCATAACTTTTGAGATCATAGACTAAAACATAACCAAGGGCAGTACCTAAAAATAAAAACTCATCATCCTTACTAGTAGTAAGTGCTCTTACATCATCATGGATGCCTTGAAGCCTTTCGAGCACCTTACCTTTGTACATATCCCAAATAATAGCCGATGACTTATTGTCAATACTGATAAGTCTGTTTTCTTTTAAAAACTTCATCTTAATTATAGCACCGGCATGTGCTTTTAACTTTGTTTTGGGAGTCATTGTCACAAGAGAAAAAATAGATATTTTTCTATCATAACTACCAGTTGCAACCCAGTTTCCATTTGGACTAAAAACTATATCATTTATAGTATCTACATGCACAGGAAGAGTAAAAACAAGCTTACCACTCTTAATGTCTATTGCAAAAGTCTTACCATCATCACCACAAGAAAACATATAACGATTAAGAGGGTCAATCCCAACACAGGAAACTTCTCCATGGTGTCTATCTATGCTAGTAATAAGCTTTTTTGTTTTACTATTATAAAGACAAGACTCTTTTCTATCAGCACTCAAGGTTGCAAAATAATCTCCATCATTACTAAAGGTAATGACATTTGTTTTATAGTATTGATGATTTATATTTACTTTAAAGCCATTAATAAGACTCAATTCATCAGTGTTCATAAACCGAATAGTTGTTTCATTATCTACAACTATGAGCCTACCATCTTCTATGATTTTGAGTAAAATTACTGCTTTATTTATACCCTTTCTTACAACAAAGTTCATTGCCTTACTGCTCCCTTAAATAACCTTCATCTTTTAGTGCTTTTTCTATCGTTTCTTGATGTTCTTTACCCTTAGTTTCCATATGTACCGTTACACTTGCATCTCCATAGTCAAGAGATATAGATGTTCTATCGTAAGCAATATGAACAATATTTGCATTTAATTCTTGTAGTATTTCTGTAAAACGCATAAGTGCACCAGGTTTATCAATGAGAGTAACTGTTAGCTTCATTTTACGATGTGATTTGAGCAGACCTTTTTCTATAATCACAGAGAGTAGTGTAACATCCATATTTCCACCACTCAAAACTACTGCTATTTTTTTATTTTTAATATTTGGAAGTTTTTTATGAAGTAATGCAGCAACTCCAACAGCACCTGCCCCCTCAACAACAAGTTTTTGCTTCTCTAGTAAAAACAAAATCGCACTTGCAATCTCTTCATCATCAACACTCATAATCTTATCTACATTTTCAAGTGCAAAGCCAAGTGTCACCTCTGAAGTATCACGAACAGCTATACCATCAGCAATAGTTCTAACACTAACACTGTCAATAGCTGACTTTTTCTCAAATGACTCTTTAAACGCAGGTGCACCACTTGCACTCACACCTATAACTTCTATCTTAGGATTTATAGCTTTTATAGCCGCACTCATACCCGATATAAGTCCACCACCACCAACAGGGATAATGACGGCATCAAGCGAGTCACACTTCTCAAGTATCTCTAAGGCTACTGTACCCTGACCTGCTATAACTTGTGTATCTTCAAAAGGATGTATAAAAGTTAAAAAGTGCTTATCGCCATACTCTCTAGCATATTCATATGCTTCATCATAGTTAGTTCCATGAAGAATAACTTCAGCACCGTAATGCTTCACCCCATTTACTTTCGTAAGCGGTGTAGATTCAGGCATAACAATAATGGCTTTTGTATCAAACTTTGAAGCAGAGAGTGCTACACCTTGAGCATGGTTTCCAGCACTTGCTGCAATAACACCACACTTATGTTGTGCTTGACTTAATGAAGCTATTTTATTATATGCTCCGCGTATTTTAAACGCACCCGTCACTTGTAAGTTCTCTTTTTTTAAAAAAACTTCACACTCACAAAGCTCACTTAGGTAAGGAGCTAAAGCTAAAGGGGTGTTGACTACAACATCTTTTATGCGTTCTTGTGCTTCATATATCTTCTGTAAATTTAACAATTATTGCTCTCTTATAAAT
>DQSP01000268.1 GCA_015663215.1 Sulfurimonas sp. | reverse complement strand
CTCACGAACCACTTTTTTATTACTATGAACATTTTTACCTAAAGTGTACTCAATCTTATCACTCTCAACTATACGAAAATCGGCATACAACTCCCTTACAAACTTACAATCATTGTAAGATAGCAGAAACTTACCCTTAACACTTTTTAAGATCTTGTGTAGCCTTTTATGGTCATCTATGTTAAAAGTCTTTTTATTTTTATAATACGACTCCGTTCCAACATACGGAGGGTCACAATAAAAGAAAGTTTCCTCTCTGTCTCACTTAACTATTTTTCATCATCTTAGCTAATCTCTTAGCCCTGTCGGGAGTTTGAACAGCCCAGAGACTATCAAGCATCTCTTTACTTGCCGTTTCAAAATCTCTACTCTTTAAAGCACTCCACATTCTTTTAAAAAGAAGTACTCCTCTCACACCCATCTGATAGCTCATCTCATAAAGCACTTTTTGCTTATCATCAGGCAGGTTGTAGACAAAAGGCATAGCTGTGATTAACTCATCTCTTTTTTTCTCAAGTCTATATTTCATAAGTAACTCTGCTTCATTTTCACTCAAAGGTAACTTAGTACCAAACCCAATAGTTGGATACCCTAAACTATCTTTATAAGGCATACCCATAAACCCCTCATGTTCTTTTAACTGTTCTTCTAACTCAATCATAATTTACCACCTTTTTTCTTATTTCTATGTTTATTCCAAGCATCCCAGCCACAAACTCTAAGACATAGCTTTACAGCCTTTCGCCTCCACCACACAACACCCAAAGAAGCCATAGCCTCATCAAGTATCTCATCACTCTCTAATCTTTCAAATATCCCCACTTGGTACAGATAATCATGCAATATATATGCAAACATCGCCTTACCATCTTTAGGGAATATGTTTTGTAAAAATAAAGGAATGCTCCCTAAATCCGTTTTAATCCCTTTTGGCACTAAAAGTAGTTGTTCCTGCACCACTTGAGTAAAATAAGTTAGCTCACTTTGTAGAGTTCTAATATCTCCACTCATTGGAACACTTAACAATATTTCAGCTTCTCTAAATCCTACTTTCACTTTTACCCTCCTCTTTAATTTTCTATCTCTATACTACAGTTCCAACCGCTATTACGGATATAACTATGATTACAACTAACAACACTATAAACGCCATCATCTTCCCCTTGATATGTATTAACCAACTCGACTTTAGTACCTGCATAAACACTTATCCCTTTTAGAGATAAAGAACCACTAATCGTGCCTTTGTTTACGCTTTTTAATTTTGATTTTGCTTTCACTAAGGCATCAGCCTCATCTATGTAAGTACCTTTTATTTTTAGTACAGGTGTACCATCTCCAAAAGTAACTTTTTTAATTTTTGCATTATCCGTGTCATGCCATGAAGCCTCACAGGATTTATAAAAAGTTTTAGTTGAGTGTTTAATAGATGAAGAGCTGCACTTACTCACATCTATCTTTGTAAGCGGTAAATTCTCATCATCTTTATTCACAAAATAGATAAAATCATTTTTTATTGAGAACAGACAATTATAAGTTTTAGAGAGTCTATCAAGGAAATTAATATCACTCTCATTTGTTTGATTGAGCGATTTTATATCTATATCATCAGTTTGAAACTTCACTTTATGACCTAAACGACCAGCAACAATATCTATTATCGATGAAAGCTTAGTATTTTGGTAATTGTGCGAAATTCTCTCTTTTTGAGCATCGTTAAACTCTACACCTGTAGCACTAAATGATAAATCTTTAGTATCGCTTCGTGTAACTGTTTGAACATGAAATAAACCACACTCGAGCGACTCTATCTCTGAACCATTTTTTAGAGTTTTAAAAGTAAGTTCTAACTTTGCACTTGGTGCTGGTTTAGGAAAGTAAGGCATAACCTTTAAAGACACTTTATCACTTTTAACTCCAGCACTATCGCTAAAACTAAGCGATAAAACATCTTCAATATTGACACTTTTACCATCTATTGAAAGCTCTACTATGTCATTTACCATAGTGGACCTCTCTCTTTTGGTTTGGCTGGAATATCGCTTTTTGTAGCAAACTCAGGAAGATATATATCTAAACCAGCCTCTAAATTCAAAGGTTTACCAAAAAGCACTTTATTAGCACTTATTACATCATTTAGATTTGCTAAATCGCCATAATGGTTTAACACGATCAAATCAATTCTATCTCCATCTTTAGTTCTATACAAGCTCATCATAAACCTCTTTTAGAGATAAGTTATAATCTTGCACCGTAAAATCCCCATTATCTAGAAAATAGCTCTGATTGATATTTAAGTTTGTGATAACAACTTTAAAACTCTCTCTTAAAGTTGTAAATTCTAAAGGCTCACGAGTTTTTAGATAATCCTCTAAAGTTTTAAGTGCATCTTGTGGCTGAACTACCAAAACACCATTTAAAGATAATTTCTGCTCAAACCCTCCACTATCACTTAATCGCTCTTGACCTTTTATCGGCTTATAACTTCCAAAAGTAGCACTCAATGATTTAGATAATTTTTGATACTCGTTTGTATTCATATAGAATTTAAAATCGCCTATCTTTCCCATATCCATACCACTTACTAAATCTTTAAACGAACTCATTTAATACCTCGCATAAATCCCTCTTTTGTTAAGATTGGCATCTTTGCTAATCTCCAAAAGATAAGCCTTTCTCTCTTTTGATATTTTGTTGTTTGGATAATAAATAGCTAAACCATTGCGAACCAAAGAGAAGTTAAGCACCTCTATCCATACAAGCTCACGGTCGTATCTATCATAGCCGTATGAATGATATTTAACTGTTTTGTGTAAATATTTACTCTCAACATAATCACGAGCTTTAAAACCAAAATACAAAACTTTTTTAACTGTATTTGAACTCTTAGGATGAAGCCATTTAAGAGTCTCTAACTGTTTAAAAGTTCTATGATTAACTTTTGTCTCGAATGTATCAAGAGCAATCAAACGAACTTTAAAAGGTTTTGAACTACCTTTTTGAAGCATAAGAGTATCCCCATCGATCACATACTTAACTTTTGCATATTCCCAATCATTCGCAAAAAGCGAAGCCACTATCATCATTATTAAAACTATTTTTTTCATCTGTATATCTCCTTAAATTACTTCAACCGTACATTTAGCACAGTACCATTTTCCTCGTATCATATACTCAGCATTACATCCACACTCACACTTATTCAAGACACATCCTGCATCTGCATTTCTTGCTCTTCTTTAGCTAACTCTTTTTGAGCTTTTGCTAACTTCATTTTTAAATCTTCATAATCAACTTGACCTCCTGCTGGAGCATGAACAGTTATATGATTAATAATATTTTGATTTACTCCTTGAGTATTATTTGTATTATTTTGCATAAATGATTTAGTTTCATTTATCGCACCAGCCGTTACATCGCTCACACTCTCTAAAGGCACTTGAGCCATCTGAGCCTCTTTTAGAGAAGAACCTTTAAAATTTACATTATTAACAGGCACACTAGTTTTTGGTATTTTGTTTTTGATAGGTTCTTTTTTATCATTTCCAAAACCAAAAAATGACTTAGTACCACTCCAAAGTTTAGAAGCTCCACTTTTTACAGCATCTATCGGAGCATTTACAACACTTTTAGCTTTATCTATCAAACCAAAAACGGCTTTAAATTTTGAGCTTATCCAATCAAAAAACGATACAAACGGCTTTTTAATTGCACCTGTAACACCACTCCAAATATCACCAGCCAACCCTCCTATTTTTACCCACCCATCAACAACCATAGCACCGATATTTATTACCCATGTAAGAGCTTTTACAACCATTCGTATTGGAAAAGTTATCGCTCCAAAAATAGAACCAATGAGGCTTCCTGTATTTGTAAAATTTATCACTATCATACTAAGGGCAGAACCGATAAAAGAAAAAACAGGCTTTAGTGAATTAAAAAGCCCACCAATAGCACCAAACAAACCACTAAAAGCACTTTTAAGTGCATTCACAGCAGGAGAGACACTACTCATTAAACCGCTAAAAAATCCATCAACAGCACTCTTCACAAAATCAAATTTATTATAAAGATAAACAGCTCCTGCACCTATTGCTACAAGTCCTAAAACTATCGCAGTTACAGGCGAAGCCAAAAGAGCCAAACCAGCACCAACACCACTCGCTATAAGCCCAAATCCAGCAAGAGCAACACTACCAACTACAAAAGCAGCACCTAGCCCAAAAATCCACTTAGAAGCCTCTGGAAATGTTTTTGTAAACTTCTCAACTTTACTCGCTACACCTGTAAGACCTTTTGTTATAAGTTTAATCGTAGGAAGCAATCCTGTAGTAGCACTAATACTCAAACCCTCCATAGCAGAACCAAGTAATTTAAAATGACCTGCCGTTGATTGTAGTTGTATATCAGCTATTTTTTTCGCCGAACCTTTATACTGATTTACAACACTCAAGTATTTATCCAAAGCACCACTTCCACTCTGTTCTATAAGTTTATTTATACCCGCCGCAGGTTCAGTTCCAAACACTCTTTTTATAAATCCGAGCCTATCACCACTACCCATATCTTCAGTAGCTTTTGCAACCTCTTTTAGAAGAAGAGGCATACTTCTTATATTTCCTTGAGCATCTAAAGCAGAAACTCCAAGTTTACTGAGTGCTTTTTGTGCTTGACCTGTAGGACTTGCCAATCTTAAAACCATAGATTTAAGAGTAGTACCAGCCATTGAGCCTTGTATCCCAATATTTCCAAGTAACCCAGCCATTGCCGAAGTCTCTTGCAGACTCATACCAGCAGTTTTTGCAACAGGTGCTACATATTTCATAGTCTCGCCAAGCATTCTCATATCTACATTTGCAGAAGTGATCGTTTTTGCTAAAACATCACTTACATAACTCATAGCACTCATTCCATTTATTGTGTCCTCAGGGTCGATATTAAAACCACCCATAATATTTGATGCAATATCAGAAGTTGTAGCCAAATCAGTAGCTCCGGCAGTAGCAAGAGCCAAAACACCTGGCATCGCACTTATTGTTTGGTTAGCATTAAAT
>DQSP01000050.1 GCA_015663215.1 Sulfurimonas sp. | reverse complement strand
TCATTTGCTAAAATTCTAGCACTTACAGCTATAAGTGTTATGGGAATCCAAAGGTAATACTGCTTAGGAAAGAGTATCATCATAACAGTAAACATGGTGAGACTTGTTGTTGTGTGTCCAGAAGGAAAAGAGCTGTAATGAGTTGAGTTTTGCACAAGCATCTCTATCTGATAGTTTATGTTTTCTAAGAATGAAAAGTTTGGATTTTGTGAGAGTAAAAAACCAAAATCATCCCCGCCATTTTCTAGCTTCCAAGGGCGAAGACGTCCTATGAGCATCTTAGAGATAACACTGATAAGTCCTGAAAAAATATTTGCATAAAGTAAAAAAAGAAACCGCTGTTTGTAAAGTTCGTTTGTCTTGATAAACTTGTAGTAAAGTATGCCAATAAGTGCGATGGCTATGTACCAGTGTGACTCACCAAGACGGCTTATTTCTTTGCCAAAAGTTTTGTAGGTGTCTGCATGTTCTATAAAGTATAAAGAGATACTTTTATCTATAAAAAAGTATGAAAGTACTATGAGTAGTAGTGTTGTAGTGATGAAAAGAGTTAGCTGCAACTTAGAAAATATCATCGTATACCTTGATAGTTGCTACACTTATAAAGTGTTATATTGTCTTTTTTATTCGTTTCTAAAAGTTTAAAAGAGTTCAGTTTCTTTACACTATCACATTTCATATATTGCTCTATATTTTTATGAGCAAAGTTTATATCTATGACTATCATATCTTTACTAAGAGGAGATTTACTCTCCCAGATATCAAACTGATCAAATCTATCATCTAGTAGATAAACCTCTGAGTTATAAGCTTCGTTGTAGACTATTGCGCGAGATGCTAGAGTCCAGAGAGTGACACCAATAGCTTGGGTTTGAGGATTTTTTATATGTTCATTTGCCTCTTGCATGATTTTTTCAAAGCCGTACACATCGAGTTGGATAGAGTTCTCATCAGGAAGTGGGATGATTTTTGTTGCTATTTCTATGTAGAGTAAAGAGGAGAGTAAAAGCCCAAATCCTATGGAAAATTTTATATATTTTTTCCATAAAGAAGTTTTTTCATAAAGATAGTAAACACCAATAGGTACAAAGAGAAGATAAAAGAGTGCTGACCAGTGAGGTAGAGCAGTTTTGTATAAACTTGAGTAGGTAAAAAAGATGAGCAGTGTCGCTCCAAAGAGTGCTGCTATAAAAAGGGGCTCGTTTTTTGACTTAAACGCACGGTAAAGACCATAAAAAGAGAGAGGAAAAAGAAAAGGGTTATAGGCTACAAGTTGTGCCACAAATGACTGTGCGAATCCTTGCCAATTGATGTGGGAACTTCCAACAACATGTTGGCTTTGGTAAGTAAAACTCATCCAATCGTTTTGAATATTCCAGTAGATAACAGGACTTATGATAAAAAAAGCAATAGCAATGGATACGAAAAGTTTTGGCGAGATAAAAAGATCATACCTTTTTTTAATTAAAAAATAAAGAATAATAGGCGGTAAAAAAAGAATAGCTGTGTACTTTGAAAGACCTGCTAAACCAACTAAGATACCGAGATATAAGAAGTTATTGAAATTATCATTTTTAGATAGAGCATCAACACAAAAGATAATAGGCACTATAAGAAAAAAAAGCAGAGTATCTGGCATAAGCATCAAAAATAGAGCATTGAAAATAAACATAGCGTTTAGAGCTAAGATGGAGATAAATGCTAATCTCGCGTTTGAGTCTATTTGGTAGATAAGTTTGTATACAAAGAGTGAGGTAAAAAAACCAATAGTTATAGCACTCACTCTTGCCCCAAACTCATTTATACCAAAAATAGAGGTAAAGATATACTGTGTCCAACCAACAAGAGGAGGGTGATCAAAGTAACTCCAGTCAAGTTTAAGAGCATATATGAGGTAGTGTGCTTCATCCGCTCCAAGCCCTAAGTGAGGAGCAATTAGTAGCCGAAACGCAGCTACAAAAGAGATAAAGAGAAGAAGAGGGCGATGCTCTTTACTAGCTAAGTGCATCTAGTTTGAATTTTAGTGTGTTAAATACCCACTCAGGAGTTATGATTTTTATACATTGGTTATCTGTACATGGAGTTTTTCTGTGGTTTGAAGCAGATACACAAGGAGAACAGCTCATCCCAGCATAGATAGGAGTAGTAGGACCAAGAGAGCCATAAAGAGCTGGTGTTTCAGGACCAAATATAACAAAAGTATGCATATCTGTAATGGAAGCAAAGTGTGCAGGACCTGAGTCGTTTGTAAGCATAAATGCACAGACTGAGTAAAGTGCTGGAAGTTCTAAGAACTTCACGGCTCCCGCAAAGTTGATACAGCGTTTATCATCTACATAATTAGCAAGAAGTTGTGCTCCTTCTTTTTCAGATGGTGCACCTGTCAGAAGAACAACTACATTTTCATTTTCAGCGAGCATTTTTTTGATAACTTCACCGTAGTTTTCTCTATCCCATCTTCTTTGTGGAAGTAGGTCTGAGGCATTTGAGTTTACTAAAACAATATGGTTCTTTTTTTTGTCAAAACCCTCATACATTCCGCTAACTGTAGTAATGATAGAAGCTTGTTCCTCTTCACTAATAGTCGCTTTAGCGATTTGAATCTCATCATCAGCAATGATGCGTTTAAGGTATGGAAGTTCTTGTTTCTCTGAAAGTAAAGAATCTACTAATGCTATAAAGTTCTTTGCTATATGCTGATGAGCATTGTAAGCTACCTTGTGTGTTAGTAGGTCTCCACGATAAAGCCCTTCATTATGAAAAGCATGAAAGCCGACACGATTTACTGCACCACTTCCAACAGTTAAAAGTGCTGTAAAACGAGAAAAGAGTTCAAGGTCTATAACTGAGTCTATCTCTTTTTCTCTACACCATTTTAAAAACTTTAGAGTACTTGATAAAATACCAACTAAACCACTATCATCAATAGTAAAGATGTTATCCTCTTTAACAGTTCCAAGAAGTTGCAGGGATGCCTTGTTTTTAGTGAAAATAACAAAGTAGAGTTCACCTTCAATGTTTTCTTTGAGTCTGCGCATAGCAGGATCAACTAAAATGGCACTTCCCATCTCTGAGAGCTCGATTAGTAGAGTATTTTTCGCTTTTGTCTCTTTAGGAGGCATAAAAAAATCAACTGTTTTTTTAATAAGTGTCGCACCAAAAGCTAAAGGGACTCCTGCAAAATAATCTATATGTCTCATTGTGTCTACTGTCATTTTTATAAATCCTTGTTTATTGTTCTTTTAATTATGTTGCTTGTTTGCTTTTTATCCAAAAATATGCCCCTGGAACTGCACTCAGTATAAGTAGTAAACCATACAGTATACTCATAGCAAGTACTTTTGTTTGGTCTGCTCCAATGAGCATAAATATCCCTATCATAGCACCCTCACGAACACCCCATCCCGCTAAAGATATAGGCACAATAGTGAGTAAAAATACAGGTGGAACAGCTATGAGTAGTGTTTGAAAGCTAAGGTCAAGCCCTAGTGCTAAAGAGAGTCCGTACATTGTAAGTACTGAGAAGAGGTGAACTACCACGGAGATACTTATGTGTTTAATAAGTAGAGTTCTTGAAGCATAAAGTGAGTTGAGTCTGTTTGCTAAACGTACAAAAAGGTTTAAAAATTTATAATTACTTAAAAATGAGATACGATGAAGATGAAAGAGTGTAGCAAAACCAGTAATACCACCAAGAGTTATAAAAATGATAAGCATAGAGAAGTCATTGTCAAAGGTGCCAAAAAAGATGAGAGTTGCAAGTAAGTTAAGCACTAAAAGCCCTACAAGTCCAACAACTCTATCTACAAAAACACCATAAAAAGCATCTTTTTTTTCATACCCTTTTCGTGTTAAGTCAATGATTCGAACAGCATCTCCACCTATACTTGAAGGAAGTACTTGGTTGAAAAAAGTCCCTTTAAAGTAGCTTTGTACATAAAAAGAGAGTTTTTCTTTAAAGACTAAAAGTTGTGAGATTTTAAACCATCTGTATGCTGCTAAGTAAGTAGATGTAAGTTGCATAAGTAGAGCAACGGCTATCCATCCACCGTGAGAGTTAAAGATGATTTTACTAAACTCTACAAAGTTGATACTCTTAAAAAGAAAATAAAAAATAGCAATAGTAATAATTAATTTGATAATATTTTTCATATGAATGTTATTTTATCTAAATTATGATTAATAGTCTATGGATATATTGAGGATAGTAGTAGTAGATGGCAAGATTAAACCCAAATTATGCAATAGAAAATTAAAAATATTATCTATCATTGCACTCAAGGCACATTCATTAAAAATTTACACCACCAATAAGGTTAGGTAAATCCGATGAAAAATAAAAATAATCTTAATCATACGAATATATTT
>DQSP01000048.1 GCA_015663215.1 Sulfurimonas sp. | reverse complement strand
TTACTTAAAAAGAGTGCATGACCACCAAGCTGAAACATTCCTGTCTCAAAACTTACTCGTGTTCGTGTAGAACTTTTCTCAAAAACCATCGCTAAAGTTTGGTTCTCAAGATGTTTTATGTATCTACCAGCTTTTAAATCTTGTTTTATCTCAATAGCGATATCAATAATCTCTAAAATCTCTTCTTTTGTAAAATCTTTTAGTGTTAAAAAATGTCTCAATTTTTTTTCCTAATATTTATGTTAATCCACATTCTATAATAGTTTTCTTTAAAGTAACTATTATTTTACTGTGTTTAACATCTTTGCCACTTCTTTTGCATGGTAAGAGATGATAATATTCGCACCAGCTCGCTTAAAAGCAATCATAGTTTCCATTACAACTCTATCATAATCTATTAAGTTATTCATTCCTGCCATTTTAAGCATTGCATACTCACCACTTACATTATATACAGCCATAGGAAGTACGGTTGCATCTTTTATCTCTCGTACTAAGTCTAAGTAAGCAAGTGCTGGTTTTACCATAAGTATATCTGCACCTTGAAGTTCATCACTCACCGACTCTGCTATTGCCTCACGGCGATTTGCTGGGTCCATTTGGTAACTAGCTCTGTCACCAAAACTCGGACTAGACTCAGCCACATCACGAAATGGACCATAATAACCCGAAGAAAACTTTGTCGAGTATGCCATGATAGGAAGGTTTTCATATCCTTCTTTATCAAGTGCCGCACGCAGTGTTTCTATAATACCATCCATCATTCCACTTGGTGCTATCATGTCAGCTCCAGCTTTTGCATGGATAAGAGCTTGCTCCCCCGAAATCTCTAAAGTTGCATCGTTGTTTACAGTCTCTTTTGCTTCATCTATTATGCCACAGTGTCCATGATCTGTATACTCACAAAAACATAAGTCTGTCACAACAAACATGTCAGGATGAGCCGCTTTAATAGCACGGATAGATGAAGCAATGATACCGTGTTCGCACAGAGCATCACTCCCGATAGAGTCTTTCGTATCAGGTATACCAAAAAGGATGATAGAGTAAATACCAAGCTCTTTAAGAACTTCACACTCTTTTAAAACCTCATCTATACTCATCTGAAAAACACCCGGCATTGAGGCTACTTCTGTTTTAATTGACTCTCCACTTCTAATAAAAAGTGGATATATAAAATCTTCTACATTTACTTGTGTCTCTCTTACAAGGGAGCGAAGATGCTTGTTTAAACGAGTACGGCGAAATCTTTGAAACATTCTTAAACCTTTTTTTAGCTATAATTATTTTTAAGAAAATATTTTACCCTTTTAAAGATTAAATTAATGAATATAGAGATATCAGAAGTAGCAAATTTACCCTCACGTTTTGGTGAGTTTCATGTTAAAGCCTTTAAAGAAGGTGAAAAAGAGCATTTAGTCATATATGCAAAAAAGTTAGACGAGACCCCTATAGTGCGGGTTCACTCAGAGTGTCTTACAGGCGATGCCCTGGGTAGTCTAAAGTGTGATTGTCGTGATCAACTAGAGTATGCGTTAGAGCTTATAAACAAAGAAGGTGGTATGGTTATATACCTCCGTCAAGAGGGTCGCAACATCGGTCTTTTAAATAAAATAAATGCTTATGCACTCCAAGACAGAGGTCTAAACACTATAGAAGCAAACCATCAGTTAGGCTTTGCTTCAGATGAGCGTACATATGAGATAGTAACTTTTATACTAGATTACTTTAAGATTAAAAGAATAAAATTACTTACAAATAACCCTGACAAAGTAAAAGCTATTAGTGGCGTTAAAGTCGTTGAACGAATGCCAATCATCATGAAAGCAAATAAGTTTAATGAAGGCTACTTAGACACTAAACGCGATGCAATGGGACATCTGTTTTAAAACTTGGAGTAATATATGCCAATAGATATAGCACATGATGATATACAGACTGCAATGGAGAAGCTCAAAGCTAGAGAAAATACTCTACTGCGCTTAGAAGCAATCTCTAAACTCGGAAGTTGGGAGTTAGATCTCACTACTAAAGAATCTAGCTGGTCTGATCAAATGTATAAGATATACGGTCTTTCTAAAGATACACATCCCAACTTAGAACTTTTTTTCTCTCTTTTACTTCCAGAGTACCATCAAGAAGCTCAAAGACTCATAGAGCAAACTACAACAACTAAAGAAGCTGTCAGTATGCAATGTCAATCAAAACATGCTACGGGTAAGGTACTCACACTTCTCATAAATGCACAGGCTGTTTACGATTCAAATAATAATCCCATTAAAATTATAGGAACTACACAAGACATTACTGGGCATGTATCCGCACAAAAACATGTCAAAGAGTTGTCACAAGTGATTGAGCACTCTTCAAATGAGATTTATATCGTTTGCTTAGAAACACTAGAGTATATTTATGTAAATGAAGGTGCTTGTAATGCGCTAGGGTACTCGCAAGAAGAACTACTTAAAATGAATGTCAGAGATATAAATCCTTACCTCAAAGAGCGAGAGATTGCTAAACTCCGTTCTATATTAGAACAGCATAATCATACACTTAATCGAAGTGTTCATAAGTGTAAAGATGGAAGATATTATCATGTTCAGTCTTATCTTCATACCATTACATACAAAGACAAAGAGGCCTATATCATTTTTGACATAGATATATCCCAAATGGTAGAACTTGAATTCCAATACAAAAAACAGGCAAAAGTACTAGAGTATATTCACGACTCTGTTATATCAACAGATAAAGATGGACTTATAACAAACTGGAATAGAGGAAGCGCAACTCTTTTTAACTATACAAAAGAAGAAATCGTAGGTAAAAGTATCACAACTATCTACTCCGATGATAATGAATATACTTTTGAAGAGCTATTTTTTCTACTCAATAACCAAGAGAGTTTAGACATTGAAGCATCTATGGTGAAAAAAGATAAACACACTATACTCTGTGATATCTCTTTAAGTGTTTCAAAGGATGAGGCAGGAAATATTGATGGATATATTGGTTATCTACGAGACATAACGGCTGAAAAAAAGACACAAATGTTACTCCAAGAGCAGACACAACTTCTTCAAAAACAAGCACATTACGATGCTTTAACAGGTTTAGCAAATAGAACTCTTTTTAAAGACAGACTCCATCAGACTATAATCTCTTCTAAACGCAACCATCATAAATTTGCTCTTTTCTTCATTGATTTAGACCAATTTAAACAGATAAATGACTCTCTTGGTCATCATATTGGGGATGAAGTACTTGTTGAAGCCGCTTCAAGGTTAAACTCTGTCATCCGAGAAGAAGATACTCTAGCACGCCTTGGTGGAGATGAATTTACCATCATATTAAAAGCACTCAAGAACACACAAGATATCGCAACTGTAGCCAAAAAAATTATAGCTGCAATGAAAAAACCAATAGAGATAAACAACCAAAGCCTTTATGTAACTGCTAGTATAGGTGTAAGTGTCTATCCTCAAGATGCAACAACGGCAGCTAACCTTATCAAGTTTGCTGATGTTGCGATGTACAAAGCCAAAGAAGCAGGCAGAGATAATTTTCAGTTTTATTCTGCTGATATGACCCAAGAAGCATTTGAGAGAGTTGTTTTAGAATCAAGCCTACGTTTAGCCATTAAAGAAAAACAGTTTGTCGTTTACTATCAGCCACAGTTTGATACAAGAACCGACAAGATTATAGGGATGGAAGCACTTGTAAGGTGGCAACACCCCACATTAGGTCTAGTTCCTCCTCTAAACTTTATACCACTTGCCGAAGAGACTGGCTTAATCATCGAAATAGATAGGCTTGTTATGAACATAGCAATGAAACAGTTTGCTTTATGGTATGCTCAAGGTTTAAACCCCGGTACACTCTCTTTAAATCTTGCAATGAAACACCTAAATGAAGATAATTTTCTCATTTATTTACTTGAGACTATGCAAGATATAGGTTTTAAAACTCAGTGGCTGGAGTTAGAAGTCACAGAAGGTCAAGTGATGAAAGATCCTAAATCTTCTATACTAAAGCTAAATCAAATTCATGATTTAGGAATTGAAATAGCTATAGATGATTTTGGAACGGGATACTCTTCTCTTTCTTATCTCAAAAAACTGCCACTCGATAAACTTAAAATCGACCGTGAATTTGTAAAAGATATCCCAGCCGATGAAGATGATATAGCTATCACAAAAGCGATTATCGCCCTTGGTAAAAGTCTGAACTTAAATATTATTGCAGAGGGTGTGGAGACTCAAGAACAAAAAGAGTTTTTAATACTCAATGATTGTGAATTTATACAAGGGTATCTTTATTCACCGCCACTGCCCTCAGGTGAGATTGAAGAACTACTTAAAACTAATTAAATTTTTTTTCACTTAGAGCATTGATTCTTCGTAATGCAACATCTGAAGTATTCATAAGTGTTTGAGTATCAGCTAATAACTCTGAAAAATAGAGTTTTGCCTTATCTATTTTCATCTCTTTGGCTTCACCACCCTCTATGAGCTTTGCAAAAAAACTTTTTTTATCTTTTTCTTCAAAGAGTTCATGCAGGTGAGCATAGTCTCTATGCCATGCCTCATGCTGTTTATCTAAACGCTCAAAAAGTTGTAAGCCTAGTATATCTTTCATAGCCTTTTCATTTGCATGAAACCATATACCACATACACATTGTGTTTTTCCTAGAACAGCTAAAGATTCTAGTCCGTGTCCACTGAGTTTGGATTCTATTTTATACATC
Organism: Sulfurimonas sp.; assembly: GCA_015663215.1. Classification (GTDB taxonomy): domain Bacteria; phylum Campylobacterota; class Campylobacteria; order Campylobacterales; family Sulfurimonadaceae; genus Sulfurimonas. Next base: position 3,297 of record DQSP01000048.1, on the reverse strand, counting down.
TGCTCAAGATGCACTTTTTTCGCACTTTCTATCGCTTCTAACATCTCAAGTTTTGTCATAGCTACACCTTTTTTATACTTATATTAAATATTTGTCTCTATTATTACATAAAATTAATAAAAAAACTATATAATAATGTTAATTTTATATAAAGGCACAAAATGACAACACAAACTCCTACTCCCATAGAGAACGAAATCAAACTCAATCCCAAGCGTTATATTGTCTCAAAAACAGATTCAAAAGGTTTTATAGAGTATGGTAATGATTACTTTGTAGAGATTTCTGGGTATACAGAAGCACAACTCATAGGACAACCTCACTCTATCATCCGTCATCCTGATATGCCAAAAATAGTTTTTAAAATGATGTGGGATAGAATCAACAAGGGACAAAACATCATGGCAGTTGTCAAAAACCTTGCTAAAGATGGAAGTTACTACTGGGTTGTCACAGAGTTTGAGCCAAAAGTCGACCCTATTACAAACAAAATTATCTCTCACACTGCATTTAGAAAAGCAGCCCCACAAAATGCCATAGACACAATGGTACCAATATATGCAAAACTTATAGAGATAGAAAAAGAGGGTGGCATCCAAGCAAGTGAGAAATACCTTCGTGGATTTCTCGAAGACAACAACACTACTTATGATGAGTTTATAGATAAGCTTGTAGGGAATAAGGGATTATTTAAAATATTTTTTGGCATGATGAAAAAACTCTTTTCCTAAAACCCTCTTCTAACCTTTTTTTAGATAAAATATCTTTATTAAATTAAGGATATTTTATTGGACTTAAAATCTACACTCGAAAATGACAACATTACTTTACCAGAAAACTTTTTTTATAATATACAAAAGTACAAAGAGCATCTTCATAAATGGAATAAAATCCATAACCTAACAGGTGCTAAAGATAATCAAACAATTGATGAGTTTATTTATGATGCAGTTTACCCTCTAAGCTTTTTACCTAAGGTCTCTACTCTTATGGACATAGGAACAGGAGCTGGTTTTCCAGGTATGATACTCGCGTTTGGACTGCCTGATACTCATGTGACTTTAGTAGAACCACTGAGTAAGCGAGCCTCTTTTTTACAGTTCATCAAAGCTGACTTAGAACTTTCTAATGTTACAGTTGTCAAAAAAAGAGTCGAGCTGATGGAGCCAAAAGTATTTGAAATGATAACTTCACGTGCGGTTACAGAGACAAAAATGCTCTTAAACCTCAGTCAAAATTTTCGAGATACAGATACAAAATTCCTCTTTTACAAGGGTGAAAAAGTTTTTGATGAAGTAAAAGATGGTGTAGATGGAATGAAACACAAAATAATTGAGACGAAAAAAAGACACTATTTATTGTTAGGAGAAAGTATATGATACTAAAAGTACTACTTGTTTTAGGGGTTATTAGCATAGTCTATTTTATGTTTATAAAGAAGAAACCTGCTAGTATAGAGACAAATACAAAAGCTAAAAAAGCTGATGACATACAAGCAGATGATATGGTTGAATGTAGTACTTGTGGTGTTTATAGTGAAGTAAGTGAGTCACTCTTAAGTGGTGCAAAATACTATTGCTCAAAAGAGTGTATAGAGAAGGCTGTATAGATGCTGTTTTTTGGACATAGATTTTTAGAATCAGAAAAGTTTTACCATATTAACTCGGTTGAGGCTATCACCAACACACCACCCTCTTCTTATATATACTTAGAGTTTAGTGAAGATAACTTGGACATCATAGAGCATCTAAATGCCAACGAAATAACTTATGCTTTGAGTATAAAAAGCATAAAAGAGCTAATGTATGCTTCTGCCTTAAACACAAACTATATCGTAGTAGAGAAAGAACTCGCAAAAACAGCACAAAATATAGCTGAATCCTATCTTTTTGATGCAAAAATTTTGGTGAGTGTAGAGGATGATGAAAGTATAGAAGAGTTTGCACTACTTAGTATAGATGGTCTTATCTTTTCAAATGCCATCATCAAAATAAACTCTTAAACTATCTCGCGTTTAAGATGGGATTTGAGTGAAGTTAAAACCTCGTAGCTTATAGTTCCTGCGTAATTTGCGACAACTCTTGCATCATTAAAGACGAGTAGTTCATCTTTATCACTTACAAATGAGCTGTTGTCCATAGAGATTCTACCTGCTATTTTTATCTTTTGTGGCGTTTGATAGTTTGTGCTACAGCTACGTAAAAACCCATCGGCATAACCAAAATCATAATTACTTACAGTAACTCCTACTTGGCTTGTAAAAGCAGCCCCATAACCAACAGACTCTCCAGCCTTTACTAAACGCGATGAGTTTTTTTGTGCATAGAGAGATAAAACAGGCTTGAGTTTTTCTGCATTTGAAGAAAATGGAAGTTCTAAACAGCCATAAGCTGCGATGCCTACACGAACCATATCTTCATCACAACTCTTTTGTCGAAAAAGAGCAGCTGAATTACATGAGTGAAAACGGACTTTTTTATTATTTACCAAAGCTTCCTTTAGTTGTGTAAAGCACTCATTTTGTAGCTCATATTTTCCATCCATTTCATCAGCACATGCATGGTGTGTAAAAACTGACTCAAGGATTAAACCTTTGTTTTTAATGCTACTGATAGCCTTTTGCATTTCTTCTATACTTACACCATTTCGTGACATTCCAGTATCTACTTTTAACTCTACCAAACTACCACTTGGAAACTCTTTTATCTGCTCAAGAGTATTAATCGTATATCGTATCTTCTCACTCGGAGTCTTTGGAATATCTGCTAAAACAAGTACATACTCAAAAAACTCTTCTATCTGTTGTGCCTCTGCGTTTGAACGAACAACTGCTCGTTTAATGCCATACTCACTTGCAAGTTTTGCCATCTCAAACAATCCATGTCCATAAGCATTATCTTTTAAAACAAGGGCTATTTTGTCTATACTCTGCGTTTGAGCTTGAATGATGTCTAAGTTATGAAAAAAGTTAGCCTTGCTTAGTTTTATACTAGCCATTTATATCTGTCTTAGTTGTGTTGTTTTCTTGACTTAATATAGCACTTCCACTCATTATGAGGTAAGTCGCCATACCAAAACCTAATGCTATTAAAACCGTTCTTTTTATCTTCTCTTGTCTGCTCATGATGAAATTCTATCACAAATTTCACTAACACTCACCCACTTAACACTTTTGTAACACTACTTTATTATTATTTGTATAATAAAACTATGAAGACATTAAGTCCTTAGTTAAAAATAACACCAACTTCAGAATATCAAAAAGAGGGCTAATGTGAGGCAAAATCAGAAGGAGCT